>JAUILM010000659.1 GCA_030432855.1 Bacteroidia bacterium | reverse complement strand
ACGCTTTAACCGTAATTTGGATTACGACAGGCATCAGCCTTTTACCGTCAGTATTTGGATCAAACGCCTAAAGACTGGAGAAGAGGGACCAATTTTCGGAAAAACAAATGGTGATTTTGAGGGATACAGAGGTTGGCTATGTAAACTCAATAAGAATGGTACACTCTCCTTTCAGCTCAATCATGTCTGGCCAGACAACGCGATCGATTTCGAGATGCTGGACACGGTGCCTATCAATGAGTGGGTGCACATCGTGATGGCGTATGACGGTAGTAGTAGAGCTGCAGGGGTATCGTTTCTTGTGAATGGCAAACAACCTAACTATCGCTTGCACGCAGACAAGCTGAAAAAGAGCTTACTACATGGTGTCAATGGAACGAACTGGTCAAATCAACCCTTCCTGCTGGGAATGGAGCTTCGTAAATCGATCCAGGAAATAATAATGGATGAGCTAAAAATCTACGATCGATGCCTTTCAGAAATAGAAATGATGGCCCTTTCTGGCTTGGAAAATAAAAAGCAATATGCAGAACAGGAGCAGCTGGATTATTACCTGAAGACAAGGAAAAATGATCGGTACAATCAAATCCTTAATGCTCTCACAGAAGTGCGTAAGAAGGAAAACCTGCTGGCAACAGATCAGCCAGAGATAATGGTAATGGGCGAGAAAAAGTATGCACGAACAACGTATCTCCTGGACAGGGGTTTATACGATCAGCCCACAGATACGGTTAAGCCATCGATCCCGGCAATATTTAAAGGTGACGCTGAGCACCCAAAGACGAGGAAGGATTTTGCAGAGTGGATGATTTCGTCTAGTAATCCTCTCACGTCCAGAGTAGCAGTAAACCGCTTGTGGAAAATGTGCTTTGGTGAGGGTCTGGTAGAAACACAGGAGGACTTTGGCAATCAGGGATCCCTTCCGACGCATCCTGAATTGTTGGATTGGTTAGCCTTGAGATTTCAGTCATTAGGTTGGGACACTAAGGCTCTTCTGAAAGAAATCGTAAGTTCTGCTACATATCAACAATCTTCAGACTATCGTGAGGATCTGGCAGAGATAGATCCCAGTAATAGGCTGTACGGTAGATATCCAGTGCAAAGGCTTTCGGCGGAAACCATCAGAGATCAGGCACTTGCAGGTTCCGGACTATTGGTGCGAAAAATTGGTGGTGAAAGTGTTTACCCATATCAACCTGCAGGTATATGGAAAGCGCTGGCTACAAGAAATGCCACGGAGTATCATCAGCAGTCCGGTGATAGCCTTTACCGGAGGAGTCTGTATACGATCTGGAAACGTAGTGCACCTCCACCATCTATGCTAAGTTTTGATGCCCCGGACCGCTATTATTGTGTGGTTAGAAGGCAGGAGACATCGACTCCGATGCAAGCTTTAGTGTTAATGAATGATCCCCAATTTATTGAAGCCGCCAGAGTGCTGGCGCAAGATTTACTAGGTCAAAACGTACAAGAACCTACTGAGAAGGCCTTTAGACGATTGGTTGGCAGAGACCCTACGAAAGAGGAGCTCAAAACTTTAACAGAGGCACTTGATCACTGGCAGGATCATTTTGCAAGTCAATCTGAGGAATCGGAGGTTATTTTGGATATTGGAGAATATCCGCTAGATCAGCATCTACCACAAAATGATCTGGCAGCCCTTACTATGACCGTGAGCACGATTATGAATTTTGAAGAGTTTATAACCAAAAGGTAGTTGAGATGAAGGAATACATTCAGAGGAGCGCTGACATGATGAACAGACGGATATTTCTTCGCAATAGTTTGTTTGCTCTGGGAGGTACGGCGCTCAAAGGTATGATGTCCAATTCTGTAATCAATGGAGAGGATCTACCCCATTTTGCATCAAAAGCAAAGCGCGTCATTTACCTGTTCCAAAGTGGTGCACCCTCTCAGATGGAGCTTTTTGACTATAAGCCTAAATTGAAAGAAATGTTTGGTCAGGAATTGCCCGCCTCCGTCAGAGGTAATCAGCGTGTGACGGGTATGACCGCGGAGCAGAAATCCTTTCCTATCGCAATGGGAGATTTTTCCTTCGATCAATATGGTCAGAGTGGTACCTGGTTGAGTAATTTGTTACCTCATCACCGTAAAATTGTTGATGACATTTGTGTGATAAAAACCATGCATACGGAGGCCATCAACCACGATCCTGCGATCACATTCGTACAGACGGGGTCACAGCAAGCCGGGAGGCCAAGTATTGGTTCGTGGTTGAGTTATGGATTGGGTAGCGAAAATGAAAACTTACCCACATTCTGTGTACTACTCTCCCGGAGTTGGAGTGGAGGCCAACCTCTGTATGCAAAGTTATGGGGCAACGGGTTTCTACCCTCCTCACATCAGGGTGTGATGTTTCGGTCAGGCCATGAGCCTGTGTTGTATCTCAATGATCCCGATGGACTGGATCGAAGCTCAAGAAGACAAATGCTTAATCATCTCAATGCCTTGCACCAATCTCAGTATCATGCCACCGGTGATCCTGCACTTATGGACAAAATACAACAGTACGAAATGGCATTTAGAATGCAAATGTCGGTGCCTGAGACCTTAAGTGTCAATGATGAGCCAGACCATATCTTTGATTTGTATGGTGAGGATGCCAGAAAACCAGGCACTTATGCCCATAATTGCCTGCTGGCCCGCAAACTGATCGAAAGTGGAGTACGCTTTGTACAACTGTATCATCAGGGTTGGGACATGCATAGTAGTCTGCCATATTATATCAAAATGCTCACTAAAGATACCGATCAACCATCCGCCGGACTACTATTAGATCTGAAGCAACGTGGACTATTGGATGACACCTTAGTCGTGTGGGGAGGAGAGTTTGGCCGAGGTTGTTACAGTCAGGGTAAATTGGCTCCCGACAAGTATGGTAGAGACCATCATCCCCGATGCTTTAGTCTATGGATGGCTGGAGCAGGTGTGAAGAAGGGCATCACCATAGGTGAAACGGACGACTTTAGCTACAACATTGTGCAAGACCCGGTGCATGTTCATGATTTCCAGGCAACCATGATGCATCTGCTGGGTATTGATCATGAGCGATTTACTTACAAGTTTCAAGGCAGAAGGTTTAGGCTCACCGATGTTCATGGACATGTTGTTTCTCAGGTCCTGGCGTGACAATGATTATTGTGGAGAAAGTATCCGGGCAAGACATGCCTCATATTTTGGAATGAGGTTACTAAAAGTAAATTGAGAAATGTGTTCCTTAAAAATTGGTGAAATTTCGAATTGATCAAAACCAAGGATAAATGAGGATATCTTCCGCTCAAGATCCTCCTCATTCATATATATGCAGCTATCACGAAAAACATCAGGGATCAATTCAGGTAATGCCAGCCTGTTGGGCACAAGGGGATAGCATCCCGCAAAAATGGCTTCTGCCATGCTAATCCCAAAAAAGTCCTGTTGGCTGGTGGAGATCGCCAGATCCGCATTTATTAGCCATTGAGCATATTCCCCCACATCCTGCACATACCCGAACTGGAGTATACTTTCAGCGAATTGATCTTCCACCATGGAAAAGATCTTTGGTGACCTGTCAAATGATTTGCCGAGCACCACTAGTTTAAATGGTAGACCCTTTTGCGACACCTTTGTCAGTATCTCAAAGAAAAGTGTGGGATCTTTATCGTACTCCCATCGATGATTCCAAAGAATGACAGGACAAGTAGCTAGGGTGGCCTTAGACTTCTTAGTGAAAGGTTGGTCATCAATACCAGGTGCTATTATTGAAGTTTTTTCTGCCAGGCCGACCAGGCTTTGCAGCAAAACAGAACTCTCAGGAAAGCGTCTTAGAAAACGTGGCAGTTCTGCAAAAAAAACATCTCT
>JAUILM010000658.1 GCA_030432855.1 Bacteroidia bacterium | reverse complement strand
AATAGCCAATATGTTCATCCCAACAATGTTAAATATTAATTTAAGCGAATTGGCTCCATACTGATTCACGAACCCCTCCACCCACAAAATATAGAATATGCCAGTAAGACAAACTATTAGTGTCAACATAGACCAGAAAAATATTCTTGATGGAAACTCTACGAAAGAATTCCTTAATTTAATACATAGCATAAAAGGCACAGTAATTAGTAGTGCTCGGTTTACAATTATACCAAGTATTAAACCTAAAAAGTGAAAATGATAAATCAATAGGTAAACGATAGCAGCGGAGACTAACTGAGTAAACGCCTGGCCAGTATAAACTAACCTAGTCAGACCCAGCGTAATTGTTAATTTCCTAAATATTCCATATGATATCTGAACTGGGAAAAAAGAAAACATACAAATTAAGACTATGAATGACCTCCCGATAAGGTCTGAATCAAATGACTTACCGGCCCACATTAAATGAAGTCCCTGATACCCACTGAACAAAGTCAAAATAAAAACAAAACTTCCTATATATGTTGAAAATCTCAGTGACTTACTTAGTAATCTTTTCAGTTCATTAACATCCCTATTTACCAGAATTGAGAAATCAGTAAACAGGACTGTTTTAGCAGGATCTACAACGAGTGAACTTATCTTACTAAACAATAGAGACACATAGCGATATACAGCATAGTATCCCTCTGGTAGATATGACAAACTTGCAGTATATGCCCAATTTAAAACTTGAGAACTACTAGTATAAAACAATGTAGAGCTAACAACATTATGTAGTTTCAAATCACGAATATGAACATCCCTTAGCCCGAGAAAGTATCGAAAACTGATTCTCCTCAAAAAGTAATAGGAAATTAATAAATCTATTAAATGACCAATATATAGTGACCAAATTAGAGCCCATATTCCAAGATCATCATGAAAAATATATAAAAACGAAATTGAAAATACATAACGACATATTGCTGCCAATTCCACTCTTCCAAATATTCTCTCTGCATTCAGTAAGGTATTAATAAACGAGGAGATCACCTGAAAAATAATCATTAGCAACATAGCTCTGAAGTAAAGTATTGACTCATATTGAAGATCACTACCAAATCCAGGAATAAATATCGAAATTGCGAGAGGAGAAACTAAATATAAAACCGATAGAATGGGAACTGAAATCAATATAACCCAGTTAATGATCACTGAAAATGAGCGAAATGCTGTCGTGATACCATGTTCTTCTTTAATCTTGAGGTACTCTGGTAGAAAGACCTCTGCTATTTGACCAGATTGGCTGATGGATATAAAGACAAGAATAATTGCTTGCGCAGCTAAGAAAACTTCAATTGACCTTGTTGCCCCAAACAATTGTACTTGCAAAATTGAATAAACAAGGCCCAAGATAGCTCCTACAGCTTTCAATAAAGTCAAATTGCGAATTACTCGTGTGCTCCTCATCGAAAGATAAAGTCACTGAATGCCCTCATATTGCAAATCGTATTAACTATGCGATTAAACGTATTTTCTTTATCTTGTAGTAAGTCATAAAACGACTCGTTGGAATATCCTTTGAAAACATTCTTTCGATCATAATGTATTGGCATCTCATGTTGATACTCAAACATCATCAAATAGAAATATTTCCTTGCCTGGTCCACATATTCTTGACTTAAGCTCCCATCTTCCAACAGTGAGTCCAACTGTTGGAAATAATTATTGCTATCGGTCGCATCGAATGTGAATCCTTTGTCTCGATAGTGCGTATCTGAAATCAAAATCACTGGTTTTCCAGCTATCACCATCTCTAATCCAACGGTAGATGTGTGCACTATTCCAATATCGGAAAGAGCTATAACAGAAAATGAATTTATATCATCTTCGGGTTCGATAATTGTGACATTTTTGGGTAATGAAGTGAACATATTACGAACAAGGGAGCCATACCGCTCCTCTGTACCTAATACCTTCTCAGCAGGATGCGTACGAATAATTATATGAATATCATCCCTATCTTGATACTGTAATATTGTTTTATTTATACAGTCAAGTGGTGATTTAAAGGCAATGTCTCTGGATACATTTGCAGCGTCCCATATTAGATTTGTGAAAATCGTTATTACCTTATGATCCTGTGCAATATTAAATTTCTTCATTAGCTCTTGAAGGTCATTCAGACCTCCAAAATTATATGCATAGACATCGTTTTTTTGTAGTATCC
Organism: Bacteroidia bacterium; assembly: GCA_030432855.1. Classification (GTDB taxonomy): domain Bacteria; phylum Bacteroidota; class Bacteroidia; order Chitinophagales; family Saprospiraceae; genus JABDMH01. The sequence continues at coordinate 1,647 of JAUILM010000658.1, read as the reverse complement.
GATCACGTAAGTACACATCCACCATTTGAGACTCTTGCTTGGATAAGGAATATGATGAAAATCTGTCCCAAGCTGCCGCCATGTCCCAGACAGGTGATGGAAAGTTCTTATTAAAATTACAGTGCCCTTTTGTTTTGGCTCTATCATACGCCACATAATCTTTATTATGCTTTATGCAGTAATTTACTATGGGCTCCCAAGTACAATAGATTCCATGAGAAAATAAAATATAGTCATAATTTGCATGGCTGTCCAGGTCAATTATATTGTAATAATTGGATAGTGCAGTTTTTAAGAACATTCTCGCAACCTCCTCCACGTCGGCGCCATAAGTCAAGGACTTATAGTATCGATACAGAACTCCCTTTAAAATCTTGCCAAAATCAATGCCATCGTGTACGAAGTTTAATACTCCATCCAGCCCTTCAATTGAATCTACAATATCCTCACATTCTTCTCTCCAGCCTATTAATTCATAATTAACGCCTGCACCTTTCAGTAAAATCTCAGATTGAGCCACAACCTCATTCCAGAATTGCCTTCTTCCAATATTAGTTGCTCTCTCTCGGGTGATCACTTCGTTAGCAATCACACTTCTATCATATATGCAGTATTCCACCTGAACACCTCGGGCTCTAAAAGAGTGATATAGCAATATCTCCAACGGTGTCAAATACATATTACCTATCCCAGAATAAATCAATATTTTCAAGGGTCTGTTCACTTCAGGAAAGGCATAAGAAGAAAAATACCTATTAAAGTATCCAGCTCTTCGATATACTTGATATCTATTGAAGTATTTTCTTGCAAATCTTCGAAATCTATTTTTTATCAAGTCCAAGTTTTAATACTTCTGAGAATTTTTGCTGGATTTCCAGCCACGAGAGAATTTGAAGGTACACTCCTTGTAACAATGCTTCCAGATGCAATCACAACATCATTTCCTATCTCCACCCCTTTCAGTATAATAGATTTAGAGCCAATTAACACTCGATCACCTATCAGAATTGGTTTCGATTTTTCACTATTAGACACGGAGTGAAAATCATCATCAAGTATCTGACAATCCCAAGAAATTGCACAATCACATCCTATTGTGATACTAGTCCTCGAAAATATCAAGGTATTAGGATTTAGATATGTACCTGTTCCTATATTCAAGACTCCAGCAACATATACTTTGCAAGACCTGGCGATCCTTACATTACCCCTTATATTAAAAATTCCACCCTTATATATTCTCAAAATTCCATTAGAATTTGGAGACATACCAACTTCGTTCGAATGATATCCGAAAGATAATATCCCTCGAATGACCAGTTTCCCCTCGTTAATGAATCTGACTCGAAAGGATTTATAGAAGTTTCGTGTACCCACTAATGCATACAGCAATGCATATAGATTTTCAACAGGATAGGGAGACCTAATTAGTTTAAGTAAGGATCTACTATACCGCACCACTAATTTTAAGACTACCATTTCGTATTCCATTAATGAATTGGGTCGTATCGAAGGTCATCGCCCAGTACGTCGTTAGTATCTGAAAGAAATAATGAGGAGTTGATGAATACTTAAAGGGGAAAAAGTGGTGTATCAAAGCACTTATAGGTGATATCCTACTACCTTCAATCTCAAGTCCATATCTCA
>JAUILM010000657.1 GCA_030432855.1 Bacteroidia bacterium | reverse complement strand
AAATATTCTGAAGTATCAGATAGCATTGTTCCATATTCGTCTGACGAACGAATTATTACCTTTCGAACTAGCAGATTTTCCCGGGCGGACCTTTTACAGAAATGCAGGAAATTCATCGAGAAATGGTCTGGAGCTAAGTCTGGGTGGTAATATAATAGAAGATTTTTCATGGCAGGCGGCCTACACTTTTTCAGATTTTAAATTCAAGGAGTACGAGGTGGATGGACAAAATCTGGAAGGAAATATTTTACCGGGTATTCCGAGAAGTTTTGGAAACCTGGCTTTGCGATATGGTGGTAACGCAGGTTTGTATGTCTTTGCAGATATAAAATTTGTGGGTGTGCTATATGCGAATGATAATAATTCCACGGAAGTGCCAGGATATACGTTGATACATCCTCGTGCTGGTTGGACGCAACATTTCAATGAGACTACATTAGATTTTCATCTGGGTCTCAGAAATGTCACCAATGTTTCTTATTTCGATAATATCAGAATTAATGCGTTTGGGGGTAGATTTTACGAACCTGCTCCAGGCACTCATTTTTTTGTAGGCGCAGAACTGATTTTTTGATTAAATCAAATTAATTAATAATTACGTGAAGAAGACATTTAGAAAGTCATACATCTTTGATCTTTCAAGGTATTTTTTGTTGCTCTTATTATTTCTACAGTCGTTGATTGCAGTTGCACAATCCGATCTGACAATTGAAGAAATTATGAAGGGTCCGGATTTTATTGGGCATCTTCCCAGTAGCGTGAGTTGGTCGTTAGATAGCAGAACCATATATTTTAACTGGAATCCAGACATGCTTGCTGTCGCTGATAAATATAAATATACGATCGGTGTGGATCAGGCCCCTGTAAAGTTAAGTCTTGAAGAAGAGAGGGAAATTCCGCCCTCCAATATTACCTACGATTCAGACTATAGCCATGCAGTTTTTGCAAAAGATGGTGACCTTTTCCTCGCTGAGATAGGGAGCGGAGATTTGACACAAATTGTGAATACCGTGGGTAGGGAATCTAATCCCTCATTCATTAATAACGATACAGAAATATCCTTTATCCAGGATGACAATGTATTCATCTGGAATATAGAGGCGGGCACTTTACGTCAATTGACGGATTTTACAGATCGTAAGGAACGAAAAGACCCAAAGTCGGATGCCCAGTCTGCCTGGTTAGAACGTGATCAATTGGAATATTTTGAAATATTAAGAGAAAGGAATAAGGCCGATGAATATCGGGAAGAACGAAGGGAAAGTTTATCTCCTAATCGCCCCAAAACAATATATCTCGATGGTGCCTCTGTGGGGAACCAAAGTACTAGCCCGGATGGCATGTATGTAGGATATCGACTTACTAAAAGATCTTCCAAAGATGAGCGAACTATAGTACCTGATTTTGTAACCGAGGATGGTTATACAAAGGACCTCAATGCTCGGCCCAAGGTCGGCAGTGACCAGACAACATTTAGCAGTTGGATTTATGATGTAGCGCAGGACAGTGCTTTTAAAATTGATGAAAAACAAATCCCCGGGATCTATGATAAACCAGATTTTCTAAAGTTTTACCACAAAGGTGAAGAAGCATATGTAGATACCTTCGCCAGCCCCAGAGACGTAGTTATTCATGGTCCTTTTTATAATGCCAAGGGTGACAATTCGGTGGTTGTGATTCGCTCTGCTGATAATAAAGATCGATGGATCATGACACTGGATCCATCCACCCGGGATTTACATCTGATCGAACGGCAGCGGGATACCGCCTGGATTGGTGGTCCCGGGATCGAGGGGTGGAATTTCATTAGTGGAACTATTGGGTGGCTACCGGATGATGAGACTATATATTATCAATCCGAGGAGACGGGGTACTCACATCTTTACAGCTATCACATTCCAACGAAGAGTCGGAAAATGCTCACTTCAGGTGATTTCGAAGTGATGGATGTTCAGTTGTCTAAAGATGGAAGTACCTTTTATCTGCACGCCAGTGCCGAGGGTCCATTTGAGCAGCATTTTTATCAATTAAGCACACAAGGTGGCATGCTTCAAAAACTGTCAGATGGTGTTGGTCGACATGATGTATCGTTATCCCCTGATCAGAATGTTTGTGCTGATTTATTCAGTTATTCTAATAAACCCACTGAGTTATTTTACTGGAGTATAGACGGGGGTGATGCGAGTTCACCAATAACGAATTCCACAACGGATGAGTTTAATGCCTATTCGTGGAGGGATCCAGATATCATTCGATTTACAGCAAGTGATGGTGCTCAGGTTCCGGCTAGAATTTATCGACCTGAGCAGGGAAAAAAGAATGGTGCGGCTGTGATTTTTGTGCATGGTGCGGGATATCTGCATAATGTGCATAAATGGTGGAGTACCTATTATCGTGAATTTATGTTTCACAATTTTTTGGCAGATCAGGGATATACCGTATTGGATATCGACTACCGTGCAAGTGCCGGATATGGTCGTGACTGGCGTACAGGTATCTATCGGTTTATGGGAGGAAAAGATCTAAGTGATCAGGTAGACGGCGCTAAATATTTGGTAGAGGAAGAAGGCATAGATGAAGATCGACTGGGTATCTATGGGGGATCTTATGGAGGGTTCATTACCCTGATGGCCCTGACTACTGCTCCGGGTACATTTAAGTGCGGCGCTGCGCTGCGAAGTGTAACTGACTGGGCACATTACAATCATGGATATACCTCCAATATTTTAAATACCCCGGTAGAGGATAGCATTGCCTATTATCGCAGTTCGCCCATATATCATGCGGAGCACCTGGAAGGAGATCTTGTGATGTTGCATGGTATGGTGGATACCAACGTACATTTCCAGGACGTGGTGAGAATGTCACAACGCTTCATTGAAGCGGGTAAGGATAATTGGGAGTTGGCAGTCTTTCCCATGGAGGGTCACGGTTTTGTCGAACCCTCCAGCTGGGCTGATGAGTATAAACGAATATATCGATTATTTGAGCGCAATCTGAGGGAGTGAAGCCCATCAGCATATCCACCAGGGAGGCTCGACGAATAGTGGTTATTGCGTCGGGTTTGCATGCCGCAAGTCCCTACGGCAGAGGAAAAAACGCGGTGCAAAGAGTCATTGATCACCTGGGATATGTCCAGGTAGACACGATCTCGGTGGTGTTAAGAGCACATCATCATGTGTTGGGTACACGAGTGCCCAATTACAAGAAAAAGCATCTTCACGATCTACAGCTAAAGGATCGTTTGGTTCTGGAGTCCTGGGCACATGCGGCGGCGTTTGTGCCGATGTCAGAATACAGATACACACTGCCCATCAATCAGATGTTTAAGGATAAGAGGGATCAGTGGCCGGATGTCGAAGAAAGTCTAAAGCGAGATGTACTAAAAAGGGTGCAACAGGAAGGACCATTAATGGCCCGTGATTTTGAAAACACGGATGCATCTTACACGGGTGGCTGGTGGAATCATAAGCCAGCCAAAAGAGCTTTGGAACGTCTATTTCTTGAGGGAGATCTGCTGATCAGCCATAGGAAGAACTTTCAAAAGGTATTTGATCTGCCGGAGCGGGTTATTCCTGATGCGATTGATACGAGCTTTCCCGATACGCCGGAGTATGCTAAATATCTCATGCGCCGCGCACTCCGATCCATGGGCCTGGTGCGACCCTCAGAAGCTGCTTATTTAAGAAAGAGGATGGGGACAGCGGTAACTGAAGCGGCTAGAATCATGAAAGAGCAGGGGGAAATAGAGGAAGTGGCAGTGGGACGAAAAAAAGATCTTTACTACCGCTTCTCGAATTGGAACTCAAGTCGCATTACCTCGAAACTGAAAATATTGTCTCCTTTTGACAATTTTATAATTCA
>JAUILM010000656.1 GCA_030432855.1 Bacteroidia bacterium | reverse complement strand
ATTGCACCATAGTACCTATTCTGAAATCTCTCTGCGCTCTCCGCGATCTCTGCGAGAAATATTCCTTTGCACTTTTTTGCGGCAAAAAGTCCATAATCATGTAATCCCGTAATCATGCAAATCATGGTTCTGACAAAAGAGAATTGTTTCAATTGAACAGCCACAATACCCTTTAGTTTTACTTAGGAGTTAAAACTATTATATAATCATTATTATCAATGTGTATTTCTTTTTGCTTCTTTTTCTTTGTGAATAACTCAAAAACTGTTAATAAGTAATGATAAAAATAGCGGAGGTGACCTAGCACAGTACCTAAGATTATGCCTTACGTTGTGAATTAGTCCTCCGCTATTATTGATTAAGCACTAAGTAGAAATTTAGGTATCAGACCTACTAAAGGTGTTAGTGTTAATCTTCTAAAATGTAGTACAAATGTATGATTTTTTCGTTGGTTGTGACGTCTCCAAGCAAGTGCTGGACGTCGCTTATTATCAAAATGGTCCTGTATATTTAGGTCAATTTTCCAATTGCTCAGAAGGTTTTAAAAAGATGCGGAAGGCCCTTGAGTTGATGACGAACTCGGATCCTACCAGATGGTTTGTTTGCTTTGAGAATACAGGAATCTATTCGAAGTCCTTGGTGGAGTACCTGGCAAGTCAGATGATTCCCTTTAGGGAGGAAAATGCACTCTTAATTTCGAGATCACTGGGAATGAGAAGAGGAAAAGATGATAAGTCTGATTCAATGGATTTATGTAAATATGCCTTTGAAAAAAGAGATTCACTAGAGCCAACAATCCTTCCTAATCCATTGATTGTCAAGCTCAGTAGGCTGCTCTCAAGAAGAGAATTGCTGGTAAAGCAAAGGACAGCAACTAAGGTCTCCTTCTCAGAACAAAAGAAATTCCTAGAACCGGATTTATTGGCCCTTTTTCGATGTCAAACGGACCAAGTCGTTTCCCTAATCAATAGTCAGATCAAGCAGCTTGAGAAAAAGATTGATGAGACCACAAGATCGGATGAGGCTCTCAGACGAAACAGCGACTTGGCTCGATCGGTGGTTGGAATCGGCCCCATTCAATCTGCTTTTCTCATAGTCTATACTCACAACTTTACGCGCTTTGACACTGCTAGGAAATTTGCCTCGTACTCCGGAGTAGCACCATTTATCCATGGTCAATCGGGTGTCAAACATGGTGTAAGTAAGGTGAGTCACCTCGCCAACAAAAAAATGAAGAGCTTGCTTGGGATGGGAGCCAGAGCCGCTATACAATTTGACAGGGAACTACAGGACTACTACCATCGAAAAGTGGGGGAAGGAAAGGCCAAAGGAATTGTACTGAACAATGTGAAGAACAAGTTGATTCAACGGGTATTTGCTGCGATCAAAAGACAATCTCCCTATGTAAAACTCATGAATTATGCATAAAGTATTATTTCATCTATTATTTGGATATACGTAGAAATTCATTATACCATTACACCATAATATATAGTTCCCCCCATTTTTAAACCAAAGACCTTAAATATTTAGTTGTGACAAAATACGTTTTAGTTCCATAGTATCTTTCAGCGGGAGTCAGTTTATCAATGGATGAATGAGATCTTTGATGGTTGTAGAAAGTCATGTATTCTTTGGTCCCATCGTAGAGTTCCTTGCCTCCATTAGGTGGACTCAGGTACAGATATTCATACTTGTAGCTACGCCAGAATCGTTCGATAAATATATTATCGATGGCTCTTCCCTTTCCATCCATACTGATCTTAATACCGTTTTCCAGAAGCTCCTTAGTCCAAAGCTCTGAAGTAAATTGGATGCCTTGATCAGTGTTAAAAATTTCTGGTGTAGGAAAGAATTGCAAGGCTTCTCCCAGCACATATTTACACCAAGCTGCTGTCATCGAGTTCGAAATATCCCAGGCTATTATGAATCGAGAATAGAGATCCATAATCGAAAACAGATACATATATCCTGATGGAAGGGCGGTGTAGGTTATATCCGCAACCCAGGCTTGGTTTGGATGGGTTATGTTTAGATTTCTGAGCAGATAGGGATACTTGTAAGTACGAGGGTCTGACTTACTCGTATTGGGGTTTGGCCCTAAAGCCTTGATATCCATTATCTTGTATAATCTTTCTACTCGCTTATGATTAATCGGTCTCAAACCAAGACCATTTAAATAATCTGTCATCCTCGGGACCCCATAGAAGGGTGTTCGGAGATATTGTTGATCAATCAATTTCGATAAATATAGATTAAACGAATTCATACCTTTTGGTTTATAATAATGTACTCCCCTTGGAATCTTGAGCAATTTCGCTTGTGCCCGAATGCTCATTGGATGTGACGGATCAATCCAACTGTAACGGACTCCTTTATCAACTAGATCAATCTTTTTTTTAGAAAATCATTTTCTACTTGCAGCCTACCTATTTTTTCAAATAGCTTTTCCATCTCCCTGTCCAAGTCTTGGTTCGATCGTTCTGATGGCAAACGCATATGATCCAAGGCGTTCTCCAAAAAATCACTCTTCCATTTCGAAATCTGATTTGGGTGTAGATTGTGCTTTTGTGCCAACTCGGACATTGACTGCCTTTCTTTCAGTGATTCCAAAACCACCTTTAGTTTGAATTCGGTGCTAAATCTTCTTCGTTTCTTCTTCATAATTAGAGACTTAAGTTAAGGTTTTACCAACTTAGCCTCTGGTTCAAATTTTTGGGGGAAGCATAATGTCTCAACGAATGCCTTTTCGAAGGTCTTTAAGTACAATATATCTACGCATGGTGAGACCGCCAATTGACAAAACTTTGAAATTCCTGATTGTCCGCTGAGAATTGGTTCAGATTAATCTTTTGTGGAGGGATTGTTTTTTGACTTGGAATTGAAAAAGTTGGTAGTGGAGGATCGAGATGTTTCAGCTAACATGGAATCCTAAATGGGCGAAATCAATTTCCCAATAGACAATTTGAGATTTCACTGACTTTGGGTCATTGTGGGAGGATTGTCGTTAGTGAAATCTTCAGGCCCAAAGTATTTCCACTTGGAACATTTTTCCATCTTTGCATGAACCAATGCGTGAAACTTGTGAGAGGATTATACCATGTTATTTTGTTAACTATCTGGTTGTCAGGGAGTTTGTTTGGTCAGCTTTCTGAAGAAATTGATACGATTGTGATTTCCGGTAGCCAGATTCCCCTTAAGATTTCTGAAACCGGAAGGAACGTCACGGTCATTCAGGCTGATGCCATTGCCCGAATGCCCGCGGTATCGATCGACGAAATACTGCAGCTAGTGCCAGGTGTCGAGGTGCAGTCCAGAAATGGATTTGGTGCTCAGGCTGATATCCTGATGCGAGGGTCCACATTTGCTCAGGTTTTGGTATTGGTCGATGGGATGAGGTTAAATGACCCACTGACCGCACATATGAATGCAAATATCCCCGTTGTCAATAGCGATATTGAAAGGATCGAGGTGTTACGAGGCCCCGCGGCTGCTATGTATGGTCCAGATGCCGTGGGTGGATTAATCAACATAGTGACAAAGACGTTTGATAGTCGAGGCCCAGATGGATTTCATGGTAATGCTGAATTGGGTCTGGGATCAAATGAGCAGAGGACCGCGAAAGCAGCGTTGACATATCGTGGTGATCATGTGATGGGAAGTCTGGGTGTGCAGATTAATAAAGCTGCTGGAGAGCTGATTCCCAGCGTATTGACTCCGACATCAGAATTGGAGCCATACCGGAATTACTTTGACATTCGAACCATCGGTGGATCAGTGGCTTTCAAATTGGGGAATGGAATGCGTCTGAAAGTCCGAAGTAGCTATGATTTTCGAGATTTTAGTGCTCGTTACTTTTATACAGCAAGTACATTTGATAAGTCT
>JAUILM010000655.1 GCA_030432855.1 Bacteroidia bacterium | reverse complement strand
TTGGGACCGGGTCATATATTTTACCATTCTCATTGGATCAGTATTGCTTGGTATTTTTCTTTTAATAAAAGCTAATCTCTTTGTCAGAGGGGAAGGGCAGGTACTATTTAAAAAACTGGACATTCAATTTACACAGGATATTCAGATCATTGACTTTATAAAGAACGAAGGAGATTCAGTGGCAATAGGAGATACTTTGTTTTTGTACTATGATGAGGATGCATTAAATCATTTGGGTGAAAATGCAACAGAGAAGAATGTCGTCCTTCGCAATGATAATATGGAGTGGATCACACGTGAAATCTTAATGACTGAAAAAAGAATTCAATTAAGCCGAATCGAAATAAAAGAAGTCAATGAGTTGATCCGAATCACATCTGAGGAAAAAGATCGTATCGAGAAGTCAGTGGTACTTGATATTTATCCCGCTTCAAAACTGGATACATATGTCCATCGTCTGATAGACTACCGCGCCCGTATCGTCGCAGAGCAAGAAGAGATCCGATATCAACAGCGCTATCTGCATTATTTAAAGGGGCAGGAGATATTGGAAAAAGAGCATCTTGAAGCCGAACGACTCTTAAATAACCAGGGTATCCCTCTCGTTTTGAAAGCTTACACATCACCCGTGAAAGGTACTATTACACAAGTCCTGAAGGAGGACTTTGAAGTGGCATTGGAGTCAGAAATTGTCATGTCAATCCATAAACCTACCAATCTGTATATAAAGGCATTTTACGATCAAAAGGATCTGCGACATTTGAGAGAAGGTGACGTGGTTGATGTTACATTTCCGGATGGTACTGAAAGTTATGGAATCTTACAACGATTTTATTTCGCGACCTATAGGCTACCTGATGAATTTCAAAAAAAATATGAACCGCTGACCCGAAGTATCGCGGCTGATATTATACCCATTGACGAAATTGAGCTGGAAAAATGGCGGGCATTTTATAAGCTCAACGTGCAGATTTCCAAGCAACTGGTGGCTCTTTCTCCTTAGTGCCGGTACACTTCTTTTTTGCCAATTTGTTTTTCTCGCTTAGATTTTTCTGTGCGCTTTAAAGTGTTCCCTTATTTGTAATCATTCTTGTTGACCATGGTATGATTATTGGAATATTAACAGCAATTGTAGGGATAAATGATGCACACAGGTTCACCATTGCTGAACAGTGGTCTTCCTATGGGGACCAATCATCATACTGTTGGTCATCTGACAGTTGATGGCTGCGGCTTTGCCTGCATCTATGACTTTTACACGGGTTCGCTTTCGGCATTGTACGATTTTGACGCCATTGTAATTGAGCACACATCCCATAAATCATCTCGTCAGCTCATTCACCGAATTCAAAGTTGTGCAGACAACAATTTATTTCTGGCACCGATTATTGTTCGGAGCGATTATCCTCTGAAGGATGAAATACTGGAGTCTATTTGTGACGGCCGTGTTGGTTCGGTAGCGAGACTTTCGGATTTCATGCCGACGATTAAAGCTATTCATCAGAAGATCAGGGAAATAAAGATATCGCGACAGTCTTCATTTGAGCATTCGACTCTTTTCGATTTTCTCGCATATTGTTACACACGAAGTTTGGACCCGGTCGATCCCCTTCTAGATGGTAATAGCAGTCTGGCATATTTCTATCCTTACATAAGTGGGGCTATGGAGAAGACACATGGAAGTCATTCTATATTTCCGATTTTAGAATGGGCGGTGCAGGAGGGATACTTGCATGCTCAGGTCATTAATGCTACTTATGTGTGTAGTCAGTGCCATGGTGGTTTTCTTTCTTATCGGGAAGTTTGTCCTTCTTGTCATTCTGCTCATCTCAGGACTGAGGATATTGTGCATCATTTTCGGTGTGCACATGTGGCTCCACTTTCTGATTTTAAAACGATGCAGGACGGGGAAGTTTATTTAGAATGTCCTAAGTGTCATCATGAGTTAAAACATATTGGGGTGGATTACGATAAGCCATCATCAATGCACTATTGTCAATCCTGCAACTCGGATTTTCAGAATTATTTGATGAAAGCACAATGTACCTCATGTCATCACGATCAGGAAGTAGAATACCTCATTAAGAAGGAGATACAATCGTTCAGCCTAACGGATAAGGCAGCAGCCTCGTTACGATCAGGTCATCTACTAGGTGATGAAAATCAGCTTACCCCCGAGGTGGAAGGTGCTTTGCCGTGGGATTTGTTCGTACAGTCATTGCAGTTCGAGCAAAGTAATAGAAATACCAGGGAGGGCTACGTAATTACGCTTGCATTTGAGGATATCAAATCTCTGGTGCGACAGATTGGCGTACATAATAAAGTCAAGCTATACACTGAAGTAATACAGATCGTACAAGCCTCCCAGCAAGCCACTGATATCAGGAGTGTGCATAATCATAAGATCATATTCTCCTTGTTTAAGACCAGTAAGGAAGAGGCTGAATCGATAAGTCAGCGGACGGTTTTCCTTATCAACCATTTATTGAAAGATAATTTGAAGGTGAGCCGAAATATGATTTTGACGGAGATATTACCATTCAAGGAGTTTACCCTCGATCCGCATATGATCCATCAATCAGAATAGAGGGGATGTTTATCGATGAGTTTTTCTCGTATTGGCATGCTGCCGGTTGGACGAAGATCGTAAGGGTATTCTGGTACTTTATCATATTTGAGTTGATGCGCTATGTGATTGTCGATTACATTATCGTCTTGTATCACTTCCTACATCGGTTTATCTATCGAAAGCGCTGGAAAGTAGCCAGGGCAAGGCTCATGCAAGAGCGCCCACTGGTATCTGTAATCGTACCCGGTAAGAACGAGGGCAAACATCTCTATAAACTTACCCGATCACTTGCTCAGCAGACCTACCGAAATTTCGAGCTCATTGTAGTAGATGACGGATCGGACGATCAGACGCGCATTATTGGTAAAGGACTCGAGGCGAAAGGGCTCATCGATCTGTTTATCAGTAATGATGTACGTGGGGGTAAGGCATCGGGTGCAAACATTGCTCTGAGATACTCTAAAGGTGAATATATTGTGCACTTTGATGCCGATTGTTCATTTGATAATGATGCGGTAGAAAAATCCCTGGTACCTTTCTATTTCGATGATCGCATCGCAGCCGTCGGAGGGAACCTTGAAGTGCGTAACCACAAAGAGAGTCTCGCAACAACACTACAGGCGATAGAATACCTCAAGGTAATCCTCGTAGGCCGGATGGTGACTTCCCAATTGGGCATTTACCGTATTATCTCCGGAGCATTTGGTACGTTTCGTACCGATGTACTCAAGCGATTGGGAGGATGGGATATCGGACCCGGTCTGGATGGGGATATCACAGTGAAGATTCGTAAACTTGGCTATAAGGTCCACTTCGAGCCGACAGCGCACGGGTTGACCAGCGTACCCAACACGTTTCGCAAACTGACCAAACAAAGACTTCGATGGGATAAATCGATCATAAGGTTCCGACTCCGCAAGCATAAGGATGTGTTTTATCCCAATGCCAACTTCCGTATGAATAATATGCTTTCCTCGTTGGAAAACATAGGATACAACGTCCTACTGAATATCAAATGGCTGGTGTATATCCTCGATATGATGTTCAATTATTCCCACCTTCTAGTGTATATCATTCCTGCCAATGTCATCATTTACACTATTGCCAATTACCTTCAATTTTGCTGTATTATGCTGATGGTGCGGAATCCAAGGGAAAAACACCGCCTGCTCCTGTACCTGCCGGCAATGGTCTTCTATACAGGTTACTATCTGAGGGTAGTGAGGACTATTGCTCACTCGAAAGAACTCTTCCATCGGGCCTCCTACAAAGACCCATGGAATCCCTTGAAATCTTCTCTCAAGGCAAAAGCCATG
>JAUILM010000654.1 GCA_030432855.1 Bacteroidia bacterium | reverse complement strand
ATACCGGAGAAGTTGAAGTGATTGTATTTAATTTTGCTCCCGAGAAGAGATACTGGAAGTTCTTTGGTGCTAAAAACCAGATACTTCCTATTACATATGATGTTCCCATTGATGCCTACCGTTTTGAGGTATTGTCTCAAGCAGGTAGTGGAATGGTCACCGTGGCTCCCGATGGGAAAGAGATCTCCTATATGCCAGCTTCGGAGTTCAGCGGTATTGATGTATTTCAACTGAGTTATTGCACGCTGAATGATGGGGTCTCCAATTGTGAAACCATTGATGTTCAGGTGGATGTACGTGCTGAGATTAATCCGGCTATTTGCGGTCTTGACTGTGTTTGGCCTGGTGATTTGAATGCAGATGGAGCTGTCGATGTTGATGATGTGATGCCTTTGGGCGCTAATCTGGGAGCACGCGGACCAGCGTCCTCCCGGGGTGATCTTTCAGAATGGTACGGACGCTCTGTGCAGGATTGGCCTGAGCAGATAGCCTTTGGCCCATCAAATCTAAAACATGTGGATGCAGATGGAAATGGGACCATAGCCATCGATGATATTGATCTGATTTCCCATTTCTATGGACGCACGCACCAGCTGGTACCTTCGGTGCCTCCGTTTGGAGAAAGTATATCCCTGGATCTTAAATTACTTACGCCAGAAGTGGAAGTAGGTGAGGAGGCGGTCGTAGAAGTGAGCCTGCGAAACAACTCTGGAGAATTCCTTCAGTTAGTAGGCGTCAGTTTTTCTTTTGAGATCAATGGACGATTTGCCGATTCAAGCACTTTCAATTTTATTCCTGATCCGGATGGAATATTTGATCCGGATGTAGCTGTGATCAGCTACTTTCAATCGCCTGAAGATGGACGCCTCGATATTGGAGTGGTACAAACTGCCCGCAAGGAGACTCCAGCCCATGGAGTTCTGGGTCAGGTAACTTTCATTGTTGAAGAAGATCTCAATGGTTTCAGGTCTATAAAAGATTGGATCCGGATGCGAATGGACATTCAGCGTATTCACCTGAATACATGGGATGGATTAGCCCTGCAACTGGACGAAGCAGCCGGTCATATCCATATTCACCGACAAGAAAATGAAGCAATAAAGAAAACCGAGCTGAGGATCTTCCCTAATCCGGCATCAGATCGCACTGTGGTTAGTCATAGTCAGTCCGTCAACGAAGTGAGGTTGTACACCTTGCAAGGTACTTTATTGCGATCCTGGAATACGAATCATGATGAAGTCCAACTCGATCTGTCGGAGATTTCCACCGGCCTACATATACTCGAAGTAGTGGATGAAGGCGGTACCCGTCAAACCCGTAAAATTCAGGTACAGAAGTAGGGCCTCAACGGTATCGATTCATTATGTTGACAACTCCCGGAAGGTAGCTGGTGCCAAACAGGTTGAGATGCACCAGTAGATAATACAATTGGTATAGGGGTATTCGTCTTTCATAGTCAGCATCCAACGGATATGTATCATGGTAGGCCCGATAGAAATCGGGATCGAAGCCACCAAATAATTGCGTCAATGCTATATCGACCTCCCGATCACCAAAATACGTAGCTGGATCAATCAGATAGGAATTGCCTTTTTCATCGGCCATCCAGTTTCCGGACCAAAGATCACCATGCAATAATGAAGGATTTTCAGAAACCAGAAGGGGCTCGATGTTTTTCAGAAAGGTCGTGGTTTGTTCTTGTGGAAGAAATCCCGCATTGCAGGCTATTTCAAATTGAGGTACGAGACGTTGATTGGTATAGAACTCACTCCAGGAAGCATTTGCCGTGTTTCTCTGCGTCAGTGTACCAATGAAGTTGTCTGTAGGCCAACCATATTGATCCGATGTCACTTTGTGCAAAGCAGCGAGGGACATTCCCAAATCTTTCGCTGTATGGGGCTGGGCACGGCCTGGTGGTATCCATTCGAGTACAAGAAATCCAATGTCATGTAGTCGACCATGTGTTAATACAGAGGGGACCCTGGCGGTACCAGTCTCTGAAATAAAGTTCAGTGCAATCGCTTCTTCCCTAAACATCTTGTCAGGATCTGCGATTCTATCATTTGTCTTGACAAAATAGTAACCTGCAGAAGTTACCAGCTTATAGGCATCATTGATGTCTCCACCTGATACAGGTTGGACTGATAGTATAGGCTGGGAGGTAATACCCGATAAGATCTCAAGAAGAGCGCTGTGCATTCAACTCTTAGTATTGTTATTATTGAATAAAGCATACACTTAAGGTGAAGTCATTTTGTATTCTAGCAAGGCATCAAAAGCGAAGTGTAGCGGAGCTCCATGAGCTTTCTAAAACGCAGATAAAAATGCAAAAGGACGAATCCTGGAGTGTGCCAATTTAGTAATGGCAACTCTAGCTATAACTTGTTCTTTTGGATCATCTCAAGTAATTCATCTCTGTAGTTTTTTCCCACAGGGATATGCTTGGGTTTACCTCCTTCCATCACCTCTACCATATTACCGATCACAGCATTAATCCGGTCAAGCCCCACGATGTAAGATCTGTGTACGCGTTTGAAGAGTTTGCTGGGCAGTTTTTCCTCCAGGCTTTTCATGGTCTGCAGAGTGATCACCCTGCCCTTATTCATTTTAATAATGACGTAGTCTTTAAGACCTTCTATGTAGAGGATGTCCTCGTACTTGATTTTGACATACTTCTTATCAGCCTTCACGAAAATGAAGTCCTCTCCATCTGCTTCAGCTACTGCTTCTGCATTCATATTCTTTCGAAGCCTTAGTTGATCGATAGCTTTGTTGGCTGCTTTCATAAATCGTTCAGCAGAAATCGGTTTCAGCAAGTAATCTACGGCATCAAGCTCAAACCCTTCGATCGCGTAGTTGGGAAATGCTGTGGTAAAAATGATCAACGGAGGATTAGAAAGGGTTTTTACGAATTCTGTCCCCGTGAGCTGTGGCATTTGAATATCTAAAAACATGAGGTCCACATCGTGGTTGGACAGGGCTTCATTGGCTTCAAAGGCATTGACACATCTTTTGATGAGGTTTAATTCGGGCATTTGGCTGATGTATGTTTCCAGAACATCCAGTGCCAGGGGTTCGTCGTCTACAATGAGAGTATTTATCTGCATAAGTTCAAGGTTATTTAAGATTGAGGTCAAGCGCTACAAGGTAGCTATTAGGTTCATTTTTAATATCAAGTTTGTACTGGTCATCATAGATCAGATTTAAGCGCCTTCGTACATTCACAAGTCCAATACCGCCACTTTTTCGATGCAATTGTCTGGGCTGAGTAGGTCCTTTACTGTTTTCGATCACAAATCGAAGCTTATCGCCTTCAATGTGCATTTTAATGTTGACCCATCCGTGATGTATCTGATTGCTCAGACCGTGTTTAAAGCTATTCTCAATGAAGGGTATCAAGAGAAGAGGAGCAATCCGTTGGTCTTCAATCTTACCGGTGACATCCATTTGAATGTCGATCATATCATGCTGTCGCAGACGCTCGAGATCCAGATAGTTTTTCATATAAGACACTTCCTTTAGCAAGGGCACCGTTTTTTCGTTGCATTCGTAAAGCATGTAGCGCATCATTTCGGAGAGCTTCAATACAATCTCAGGTGCATCATCTGACTTCTTCAGCGTCAATGCATAGAGGTTATTCAGTGTATTGAAAAGGAAATGAGGATTGATCTGAGATTTCAGAAATTTCAGTTCTGACTGCATGGTCTGCGTCTGCAGCTCCATTTTTTCTGATTGATGAATGAACCAATCTGAAATGATGCCATAGATGGTGGATGAGCTCCCCACCATGAACATGGACATGAAAAAATAGGATTGGTTTTCAATGAAATAGTTCTGAAAGGTAGGTGTGTCCGAGAAGAGCATCACCTGGATAGCAATTTTGATA
>JAUILM010000653.1 GCA_030432855.1 Bacteroidia bacterium | reverse complement strand
TGCTGGCCCTGGAGGCCGCAACCGGTAAAGAGATCTGGCAATTTAACCCCGGAGAGCAAAATATCATGGGAGGTGTCAATCGGGGTGTGACTTATTGGGAGGAAGGAAATGATAAAAGGATACTATTTACCGCCCGACATCTGCTCATGGCCCTTGATGCTACTACGGGTAAACTCATCACATCGTTTGGAGAGGAAGGTCAAGTTGATCTTCGAGAACACCTGGATGTGCCGCCAGAGACCGTAACGATCAGTGCCACCTCTCCAGGCATCGTGTATAATAACCTGCTCATCCTGGGATCTGCAGTAGGAGAAGGCTACAGTTCGACACCCGGACATATACGTGCATTTGATGTAAAAACCGGGCAAATTGCCTGGACATTCAGGACTATACCCGCTAAAGAAGAATTTGGATATGAGTCCTGGGATAGCAGCGAAACATTTGGTGGAGCGAATTGCTGGGGAGGATTGAGCATGGATACTGAAAGAGGGCTTGTCTATGCCTCGACGGGATCGATAGCTTTTGATTTTTACGGTGGAGGACGTGAGGGTAAAAATCTCTTTTCTAACTGCATCATTGCACTGGATGCAACCACGGGTGAGCGAAAGTGGCACTACCAGACCGTGCATCATGACATCTGGGATTATGATCTGCCCTGTGCCCCAAACCTGGTAACACTCAAAGTGAATGGTAATGATGTAGATGCCGTGGTGCAACCCACTAAAATGGGATATCTTTTTGTGCTGGATCGTGAAACCGGCACACCTCTATACCCCATCGAAGAGCGACCTGTCCCCCCTTCTGACATACCGGGTGAGAAGGCCTGGCCAACCCAACCGTATCCCACATTTTATGAGCCATATGCATCCTCGGGCCTTACTGAGGAGGCGTTAACTAACATCAGTCCGGACGCTACAGCTTTCGCCAGAGAGAAGTTTGATGAAATGGCAGGAGGAGCGCATTTTATGCCTCCCAGCCTGGCAGGAACCATATCCATGCCCGGGACCCGGGGAGGAGCCGAATGGAGTGGTGCTTCGCTGGATCCACACTCGGCGATGCTATACATCAATGTAAATTCGATTCCCAACATCCTCAAACTAAAGCGGGTTTCCATAAGCACCTCGGGAGAGATCAATGATGATGCTGGTGAAGTGCAGGCTGGAGGCCGACTCTACCAGCTCAATTGCACCAGCTGTCACGGAATAGATCGAAAAGGAACGCCTCCCACTTTCCCACCCGTCACTGGTCTTGAGCAAAAATACAAGGCGGAGCAGATTGCTTCCATTATCAAAAACGGTCAGGGTACGATGCCGGCATTTGCCCAATTCTCAGAACAGGAATTGCAGGCGATCACTCAATACCTGATCGATGGCGATGCGAGCCTCGCTGCTGATGAGAGTTCAGAGTATCGGTACCTGATCGATGGTTATCGACAATTTCTGGATCAGGATGGCTACCCGGCTAACAAACCACCCTGGGGCACCCTTAATGCCATTGATCTAAATACCGGAAAGGTAAAATGGAAGAAGCCTCTAGGAGAGTATCCGGAATTATCTGCCAGAGGTGTGCCTGTCACCGGGACGCAAAATATGGGCGGCTGTGTAGCCACAGACGGGGGGTTGGTATTTGTCGGAGCCGCCAAGGACGAAAAACTCCGGGCATTTGACAAGGAGACAGGAGAAGTCCTCTGGGAGTACAAACTTCCAGTTGGAGGGTATGCCACACCCGCTACCTACATGGTAGACGGCAAGCAGTACGTAGTCATTGCTTGTGGTGGCGGTGGAAAAAATGCTACAAAGTCTGGTGATTACTATTTGGCATTTAGTCTGGAATGATTGGAGTGGATCATCAATAGTAGAATAAAGGCAATACCAGGTCGTGGCGGAGAAACTATAAAATCTTCGTAAGAACAGCCATCTGCGAAAATAGATGCACTCTAATAGTCTACATCTTCCAAATAGAAGTGAATGTTTTTAAACTCGTCATATACTGTGGTGTCGTCTGACCAGACCTCCAGGTGGCCATAAAGCAAATGTCTACCTGTATCTTCCATTAAGAACGACTGACTTGTGACACCTTGACTAAGAAAAACATGATTTCTTGGATAAATATACAGATGTGCTGGATCCTTGACAGCCCGTCCGAAGTCGAATCGAACTATCGATTTTTCCAGAGGAGCAAGGATATTCGAACTATCTTCAAACGAGGGTAGGGAAAAAGTCACTTCTAAAGTATCTCCCTTCCTTAAACTATCCCGAGACAGTTTTACCACTGGAAAAACACTCTCATACATTACACTATCACCATCGCTCAGGATTTTTTTGTAACAAATCGAGTCATTATGAAAATAGTTTATAGCATTAACTCCTCCATCTTCAAAGTACAAAAAGGCAAGACCTTCCTTCTTTCCGGATTGATACTGTAAGTATTCCTTAAGTTGGCCACTTGGGAAAAACTCTCTTACAACACCTTCCACTAATCCCTTGGAAAAAGGAGTGCTTCTTTTAATAGAACCCTCAGAATCGTATTCAATATACTCTCCATGGATTTTGTCATCTTGATAGCAAAAGTACTTTTCCCTTGTTCCATCTCTGCGATAATAGATACCACATTTTTTTCCAGTTACCTTGTGATGAACCACTTCTAATTTCAACTCTCCTGAGGGATAATACTCTCTGGTAGTTTTCGAATGGTCATTCATGCATGACAAAAACAAAGGAATGATGGAAATTGAAACTATCAGATTGATTTGAAATACCATAAATACCTGGATCTGAATTGCTTGCCACCAGACTAATTCTGCTAAACAGATTGTCCATAGGTTGAGATGCAAAAACCAAACCATACATATATAAGCATTTCCATAGAAGGAATTTCATTGTTGTTTGGTAACAAATTCGTCACAAATCCACGAGTATTTTACTTGAAAAATCGATGTGGCAGGTGGAAATCCGAAGGGAATATTAATACTTTCTTGGATTTCTGTAATATAGTACGTGTTAAAGCAATACCACTCTATCCTCGATCATATACAATAACTGATAAATTTTTAATGGATGACTGATTGCAGTTGTACACTTTTAATACCTCTCTGGATTCAAGAGATTGTGATTCAGGAGCTCTAATGCCAAGATAGTATTCCAACTATTTCTAGAAAACGATTTTATCTACCAGGATTTTGATCTCCTCACCAACAAGGAGTAAGTCTCAAGAAGACTGGTTATTTTATTTCCTGCTTCAGTAAATCACTGGGTAATACTTCGAAGTACTCTCTAAATTTTCTGGCGAAGTAACTTTTGTTCTCATACCCCACCTGGTAGGCTACTTCCTTAACAGAAAATTGCCCGGAAAGGAGCAGGGCACGTGCATGCTCCATGCGTAATTTCACAATATAATTTCGGATGGATCGGTCATAGATCTGTTTAAAACCCTTTTTCAGTTTTTGTTGATTGAGACCGACGCGCTTTGCCAGTTCAGGAATGGAAGGCGGGTTTTTCATCTCCTCCCGAATAATGGTACGAACCTCACCAATCTTTTCCAGTTCAAACTCCTTGAGTATCTTTTTGGGTTTTTCTGTGGAGATATCATCCGTAAACTGTTTGAACTGCTGCGCTATAATTTCTAAAGCTTTGGATTCCTGATGGGTTGTCTTCACCAGTCCCACATACGAAGTGTCCAGTATCTCCAGGGCTTCTTCATGAATCACATGTGCGTAGTTATGTTGATAGAGGAAGACCTGTGCCGCCCTACAATCCTCTAGTACATCCAGCAATTTCTCCGGGATCTTGTCAATGTCACAAGGCAATTTTTTCTGATAGTGCTTTCGATCCAATTCAATGCTGAGGAATCGTACTCTCTCCTTTGCCGGAAAAACCATGACCTGTTGCGTGCCTGACTGATTGGCG
>JAUILM010000652.1 GCA_030432855.1 Bacteroidia bacterium | reverse complement strand
CATGGGTGGTTATCAGGAAGAAGATTTTGGAAATCTTTCATTTGTAGAAACGCACCTGAAGAATCACGGTGCCCTGGGAGATCTCTTTTGGGAGAAAAAGAAGGACATTAAGATGGGAGATACACCTTCCGTATTATATCTGCTCCATGGTGATCCGGAGGATCCTACCAGCGACTCCTGGGGCGGTGCCTACATCAAAGATCCCGAAAGGCCACATTACTACTATGACAATCAGCATCCGGAGTTTATAGAAAACGGACGTCATGGAGCCCGCACTGTCAATAAGTTCAGAAAGGAGTATTTGTCTGATTGGGCCAATAGAATGAAGTGGCTGAAATAGTCACCGGTCAACTGCATTCCAGAAATTCGAGATCAAATCAATAACTTTAACTTCACTCCGTGCCGATAAACAACTGCTATGAAGTCTTTCTACCTTTTTCTGTCTCTGTTACTATTGCCGCTGATGAGTCTGGCCCAGTCAAGCCAGGAGACTCCCAACTTTATCATCATTTATTGTGATGATTTGGGATACGGTGATTTGGGTGTCTTTGGAAATCCCACTATCAGGACACCGAACTTAGATCAAATGGCCGCTGAAGGTCAAAAATGGACACAGTTTTATGTGGCGGATCCTGTCTGTACTCCCAGTCGGGCAGCACTAATGACTGGACGATATCCTATCCGTACCGGAATGACCTCTAAGAAGAGAGCCGTTCTGTTTCCTGATTCAAAGTATGGGCTTGAGCAGAAAGAAATCACCATTGCTGAGGTGCTAAAACAAAAGGATTATGCGACTACGGCGATAGGTAAATGGCATTTGGGGCACCTTCCTGAGTTTCTCCCTACCAGCCAGGGATTTGACAGCTACTTCGGCATTCCCTACAGCAATGATATGGACGGGCGAAATGATGCCAGTAGCACCTATCATGAGAAGAAAGCGGATCCGGCCTGGATGGCAAACATCGACAACTATAATGTTCCTCTCATGGAAGACGAGAAAGTTGTGGAACGACCTGCCGATCAGCGTACCATCACCAAGCGATATACGCAACGTGCTGTCGACTATATTAAGGATCATACGGACGCCCCATTCTTCATCTATCTCGCGCACTCCTTACCTCATATACCCTTATTTGCTTCGGAAGAATTCCTTGGGAAAAGCAAGCGAGGCATCTATGGCGATGTGCTCGAGGAAATTGATGCGGGCATTGGACAGATCCTGCAAACGCTTAAAGATGAAGGGTTAGACGAAAATACGATCGTGATGTTTAGCTCGGACAATGGTCCCTGGCTTTCGTTTGATACCCATGGTGGATCGGCGGGTCCACTACGCGCGGGCAAGGGCACCACTTTTGAAGGGGGACAACGCGTGCCGACCATCTTTTGGGGGCCCGGCCATATCCAACCCGGGATCGTGGACGATATGGGATCCACCCTTGACATCTTGCCCACATTTGCCGCTTTGACCGGAACGGACATACCTAATGATCGAAAAATGGATGGGTTTGATCTGTCCCCTGTTTTGTTGAAAGGGGAAAAAAGTCCACGAGATCATTTTTTCTACTGGGCTTTTGGAGAACTCCATGCCGCTCGATCGGGATCCTGGAAGTTACATATTCAACAAAGAGCACCCATACACTATGGTAAAAAAGTGATTTTGAAGGCTCCGGAATTGTATCATCTAGAATATGATATCTCAGAGAAGCATGATGTAATGGAGGAGCATCCTGAAATTGTAAAGGAGCTGCAGTCTTTGATTGAAAAGCATATCAAGGACACGGAGGGATCTACGCCAGATCGTCTGGAAGCTCGGATAGACTAAAAAGAAAAAGGGTTTCTGATCGCATCGTCAGAAACCCCAAAATCAATTAATAATCCCAAATAAGATTTCTATTTCATTATAGCATCGAGGGTGGTAGAATTACTTTATCAATGACATGGACCACTCCATTAGAAGCCTTTACATCCGCCATTTTTACAGAAGCATCATTAATCATCACCCCGTCCTCTAAATCGACTGTAATTTTCTCACCCTGCACTGAGGCAGCTTCCTGACCGTCTTCCAGATCAGTTGACATCACCTTGGCAGCAACGACGTGATACGTCAGCACATCGATAAGCTGCTGCTTGTTCTCGGGTTTCAACAAGGTTTCTAAGGTGCCTTCTGGCAATGCCGCAAAAGCATCATTCGTAGGGGCAAACACTGTAAATGGACCTTCTGAACTTAAGGTCTCGACTAATCCAGCCGCCTTTACAGCGGTCACCAGGGTGGACAGTGACTCAGTTTCCACAGCAAGTTCTACGATGGTCTTGTCCTGAGCCTGTACATTGGTCATGAACAGTCCCATCAAAAGGCTAACGATAACAAATACACTTTTTTTCATAATGGTTGTTTTTATCAAGTTTGTAATTAGTAAACTGTCAGATTTGATTTTTGTTCAACTTTTTCATTAAATACTTAGACATTTAATTTGGACTGCGGAAGTCAGAGTAATGCAGTATAGGGGGTCAGACCAGTATTTGAGCAACACTCAAATTATAAACCCGAGAGGGCAGTGCTCGGAAGATGCATTCTTGCGCTACACATCCGGTAAAACAGAAAAAGCGACACTAGTCGTTATGTCTTTATAAATTACCTTTAGATTCTTAGGCTGTATGCCAAAAAGTTGACGGGACACTGCATGTCCAATTGTGTAGTGTGTGTAATGCCTTGATCAATCTAACATCAATGCTTTATCCTTCTAAACCAAACTCCACTATGATTCTTAAAATCTTTTCTACCAATACAATCACAATCCTCACAGGTTTCATCGTTTGTATCCTTTTAATGCCACAGCCTGCCAGTGCACAATGCACCCAGGCCACCTGCGTGCAAGGGCAAACCTATTTCGGCTGGAATGCCGGCATGTCACTGACCACCGGAAATAACAATTGTTTCTTCGGCTCGGGAGCGGGGACAACTACGACCACAGGGTACGGTAATGCCATTTTTGGGGATGCGGCAGGTTTTAGTAATACCGGAGGAGAGAATAATTCATTTTTTGGACGATCTGCCGGACAGGGCAATGCAGAAGGTGATCGAAATACTTTTGTTGGTGCCAGTAGTGGCCTGGTCAGCAAAGGGGACAACAATACGTTTGTGGGATATTTTGCCGGCCGCTATTTAAATGGTCTGAATAATATCTGCATTGGCGCACTTGCAGGTCCCACCGCATTCAACACATTACCCAGAACATTTTCCAATAAATTATACATTGATATCGAGTCCAATGACAATCCATTGATCTATGGGGAGTTTGACAATCACCTGATCCGAATCAACGGATCTTTTGAAGTAATGGGAGGTCTGACCAATCCATCCAGTGCCGAGGTAAAAGAGAATTTTCAAGTGATAGAGAGACAAAATATCCTGGATCAACTAAGTCAAATTAAAATACAAGAATGGTCTTATGAAAATGTCCCTGACGTCAGACATGTAGGTCCCACCGCGGAAGACTTCCATGCTGCCTTTGGTGTAGGTAAGGATGACAAAACCATATCTACTATTGATGCCGATGGGGTGGCATTCCTTGCCATACAGGCATTAAATGAAAAATTGCAAACGGAAGTAGGGGCATTGCAAGATAAGAATCGGCAATTGGAAGAAAGGTTGGTGCGGTTGGAGAAGGCGATGAAGGAGTAGGTATACATTTTATCCAGATTATGAGGGGTTTCGAGGTCAATAGGCCCTCGATGCACTCCTGTTTTCTGTTGGGGCGGCAGGATTGCTTACAGCGATCCTGAAAAGGGGGGGTGTCCAGATCAATAGGCCTGTATTCGCTACGCTCATGTTTTCATTTTGCGCCCAGGATCAAATCACTTTGCCTCTGGGCGCAAATAAAAAAAACCTTCTCGACAGTTGTCGAGAAGGC
>JAUILM010000651.1 GCA_030432855.1 Bacteroidia bacterium | reverse complement strand
CGGGAGTGGCCGCCAATAGTTTGTCGCCAACGAAGGAAATATTTACCGGGATGGATACGCCTTTCGATATTCCCTTAATCGTCAGATTTCCGGTTACGTTATGGGTAGCCATGGCCTGACCTTCGGCGGGAGAAGTGGATGTCACCTCAAACCGGGCTTCTGGAAACTCCTCCACATTGAAAAAATCAGCTGATTTTAAATGTCCTACCAGTTTTCCCTGCCCTTCTTCATCCAGGTCAATATTTGATATAGAATTCATGTCGACTTCAAAGTGACCCGATAAGACCTCATTTCCTTTGATGGAGATTTCACCACCCAGCATCTCAACGGT
Source organism: Bacteroidia bacterium (assembly GCA_030432855.1). Taxonomy (GTDB): domain Bacteria; phylum Bacteroidota; class Bacteroidia; order Chitinophagales; family Saprospiraceae; genus JABDMH01. The sequence goes on along the minus strand of JAUILM010000651.1, from coordinate 3,586 downwards.
ACCGAGATGTTGTCCACCCACTTTGCTGGCAGTCCAGTTGAGTTGTCCTGTGGTAATCTTGAAGGTTTCCGCCTCTGCAGAGGATGTGTTTTGAACGGCTACCGGATCGGAAGTATTCACTTTCTGTCCTTCTGGTGATGGCTTACACCCGAATGCTAACAGTATAAAAGATAGTAACAGTAATCGACTCATGATAACACATTTTACTTAGTCAAAGGTATGATAAATGTCGTGATGTTACTCTCTTTCCACCAGTCTATCAAAGTACGGCAAGAAGTCAGATATCTGATTGAATACCTGATAGTTATAATCTGAAGTGATTTTATGTTTCGTGATCTGCACACCGTTTAACAAAATGGTAGACGACATGAAACATGATGAAAGTTGTATCACATAATCTCGTACAGGGTCTTCAAATTGTGCTTCATTAATGATAGTTACCACATAATCAGGCCTAATGATCATGCTCGTTTCTAATAAATCTTCCATAGAAATATTTCGTCCCAGGTTTACAACCTGAAAACCACGTGAAGCTAATTCGTAGTAGAGAAGTAGCAGATACAACTCATGAGATTCCTTCTCGGGTAGAAAAAGAAGAAATACTGGGCCTTCGGTCCTGGACGGGACACTGTCGATTGCAGCAAAAAGCTTTCGTTTTATAAGTCCGGCAATAAATTTCTGCTGAAATGGAGAGAGTTTTCCTGTCATCCACAATACTCCCAGTCGCTTGAGAAATGGGATGATATGTCTCAGGATCGTCTCAGTAAATCCTATTTCAGATACCGATGCATCAAAAGCCTTATGAAATACATCTGGACGTAAGGTCAACATACTTTCCCGACAAAAATCTTCCACATTAACCTGTATACTCTCTTCGCTGGAAATCGAACCTTTGATTTTGACTATTTCATCTGGCGGCAAAAGCACAACCTGTGAGATCTTGTATCCATTTCTCACCAGAGCGGCAGCATCCAATAGCCATTGAAGTTCTTCCTCAAGATAATATCGGACGTTGCTTGATGACCTCCTGGCAGCAGGTTTACCATATCTTTTTTCCCAGGCCCTGATGGTATGCGCCTTTACCCCGGATATAGACTCCAGGTCACTTATGGAATATTTAGTCATCACTATTTAATTTGTCTACAGTAACATGTGGCAAAGAGGAAATAATAATTTGTGTTTAAATGTTTAATAAATTAAGTGGTCAATTGACACTTCAACGACAAATACGTCGCGAAAACCCAATTAAACTAACATCCGTTTTATTTGTTCGATTGATTCGAGGATATTTTTAGACCTTCGGGTACACTCAAAATATTAACAGGCATCACATGAAAATAGGAATTGTATGCTATCCAACATTTGGGGGAAGTGGCGTTGTGGCAACTGAGCTGGGACTTGGATTAGCACAACGAGGTCATCAGGTTCACTTCATCACCTACAAACGACCTGCTCGCTTGTTGGTGTTTCACGAAAACATATACTTTCATGAGGTGTCAGAAGTTAATTATCCTCTATTTGAATACACCCCATACGACACTGCTCTCACCAGCAAACTGGTCGATGTAGTAAAATATGAGGGGCTCGATCTACTCCACGTACATTATGCTATTCCTCATGCTGCTGTGGCGTATATGGCAAAAAAGATTCTGATACAGGAAGGAAAGTACATACCTGTTGTCACCACTTTACACGGCACAGATATTACATTGGTTGGAAATGATCACAGCTTTGCACCTGTTGTGGAGTTCAGTATAAATAAGAGTGATGGCATCACGGCAGTTTCTCACTACCTGAAAGACAAAACAGAGGAATACTTCAATATTGAGAAAGAAATCAAGGTGATCTATAACTTCATAGATTTTTCAAGATTTCAAAAAATCGACAAGGACCACTTTCGCAAGGCGATCGCTCCTCATGGAGAAAAAATAATGATGCATACGTCAAACTTTCGAAAAGTGAAGCGAGTGCATGACGTAATCAAGGTTTTTGATAAGGTATCCCGAAAGATTCCAGCAAAACTCTTACTGGCTGGTGATGGTCCCGAGCGAGCTTCGGCAGAAGAACTATGCCGTTCGCTAGGCACCTGCGGGGATATCAGATTTCTGGGGAAACAAGATGCCATTGAGGAACTACTGGCAATTTCCGATCTCTTTATACTCCCGTCTGGAAATGAGAGTTTCGGATTGGCTGCGTTGGAAGCAATGGCCTGTGAAGTACCCGTCATCTCCAGCAATATTGGTGGTCTTCCCGAATTAAACATTCACGGAGAAACAGGATATCTGAGTGAGGTTGGTGACGTGGAGGACATGGCAGCAAATGCAATCAGACTCTTAAGTGACCCCGAGCTTCTGCAAAAATTTAGAGCAGGAGCCAAGAAAAGAGCTACGGAGTTTGATATTGATCGTATTGTCCCCCAGTATGAATCATACTACGAAGAGGTTTTAGCACAATCACTTCACGCCACCGGCTAAGAATACACTAGTTCACCAGCATTACTTTTGCCACTGCCGCATCAGGTGCTGTGAAAGCATTAGACTTGGAGCTAAAGACCAGGTATACCCCGGAAGATGCCCGGTTCCCGTTGAAATCTTCTCCATACCAGATGGCCTGCCCGCCCAGTGCAATGGTCTCATAAACTAAGCTTCCCTGTACATCCGTGATTTTCACTGTTGCGCCTTCTGCAAGTCCCCTAATAGCAATAGGTCCCTGATAGTCGGGTCGAACGGGATTGGGGAAGACCTGGACATCTTCCTGATGGATACGTCCTCCTTCGGTAGCCTCTCCCCGGTAGCTTTGAATTCCCTTGTTGGTCGCTATGAATACCTCTCCATATACAGGATCAATTTCAATATCAATGATATTATTGTCAAACAACGGGGAGTTGCGGACATTAAAAGCATGCACCTGAACCTCTCCATCCGGACTTTGTACAAAGATACCATTAGAGGTTCCGAACCACTTTCTGTTTCCACCATCCACCGCTACAGCCTTTATATTTTCATCGCCCAATAAGACGCCGGGGATATCATTTTCCACGACGATCCTTCTTTCACCATCACAGTTAGCGTCAAAGGCAGATTCTCCACATTCAAAGATGACTAGTCCTTCCGCTGTCCCAACCCAGACCGTTCCATCCTGATCCGTGGCTAGATCATTAATAATGTTAGATTCCAACTGTGAATTGTTTGCATTGATAAGGCGATATCTATCATCAGATGTTGACATTAGGTCGTCACCAGAGTCAAATACCATCAAACCTACACTACCAATCGAAATCCACTTATATCCATTGGCATCTATAGCCAGGTGTTCTACGTTGGTTTGGGAATTTATTGGGAAATTAAACCAATCTCCCGCCGGCGTCATCACAGAAATCGGTCGGGGTGCATCGTGGTTGAGCGCCCAGAGATTTCCATCACTATCAAACTCTATGTCAGTGATTCTATTTCTGTCCGGATTTATGACAGAGTTCTGCAGGCTTGAGTTATCCTTGTCAAACAAGAACACTTCGCCATCGTCATATTCGATCAGCCCATCCCAGAATGTACCTACATATACCTTCCCGTTCGGACTGGTTTCAATG
>JAUILM010000650.1 GCA_030432855.1 Bacteroidia bacterium | reverse complement strand
ATGTCTTACTGATTGCTGCTGATGATCTGGGTTTCAGCGATTTGGGATGTTATGGCGGTGAGATTTACACACCACATCTTAACAAATTGGCCAGAGGCGGAGTACGTATGACACGATTTTACACTACAGGCAGATGTTGTCCGTCACGTGCGAGTCTACTTACCGGCCACTATCCGCATAATGTCGGATTGGGACATATGGTTAAGGATCTCAACCGACCTGGATATAGAGGCGTTGTCTCCGATAACGTCAAGACGATTGCCGAGATATTAAAATCCAGTGGATATAACACCTATCTATCCGGAAAATGGCATTTGGGTACTGACAACCCTACGGAACATGGTTTCGATGAGTTTTATGGCACATTGGTGAGTGCACAAACTTTCTGGGACCCTGAACACTATCAGAGATTTCCCGCCGATGGGCAAAATATCAAATGGGACGATGATTTCTACGGAACTGATGGACTCACAGCATATGCACGGATGTTTCTGAACCAAGCCAGAGAAGAAAAGGAAGATCCCTGGTTTCTCTACCTGGCCTACAACGCACCCCACTTTCCTCTACAAGCCCGCGCTGAGGATATTGCACGATATAAAACTACCTACGAAATTGGATGGGATAGCGTTCGAACCTTGCGATTTGAAAGAATGAATCGAATGGGTATACTCCCGGTACATACCCGACTTTCTCCCCGATCTACATATACTAACTGGGGAGAAGAAGTGACCGATACTGTGCCACCCTGGTCTACACTGGCAGAAGATCGTAAACAAGATCTTGCACGCAGAATGGCAATCTATGCGGCTATGGTTGACAGGATGGATTACGGCATTGGACAAGTACTGCAGGACCTATCTCTACACAACGAGCTAGACAATACATTAATCATCTTCTTATCAGATAATGGTGCCTGTGCTGAATGGGATCCTTTTGGTTTTGACACCAAGAGTGGCCCTGACAATATACTCCACCTTGAAACAGGAATCGACACGATGGGTAGTGAAGGTACCTACCATAGTGCCGGTGCTGGCTGGGCTAACGTATCGAATACCCCCTGGAGATTATATAAACATTATAATCATGAGGGTGGTATTAGTTCACCCTTCATCATCCATTGGCCTGCGGGGCTTGGTATGCAAGGAAGGATCAATCGTCAGCCGGCTCATCTTATTGACATCTTGCCCACGATCCTGGATGCCTGTGAGATTGAGGGAGTTCATCCGTCAGACACTGCCTTTTTATTGCCTGGTTCATCCCTTCTTCCCACCTTAGCAGGAGCTGACACTTTTGCCCTCAGACCATTGTTTTTCGAACATGAAGGCAACCGGGCCATGATGAAGGGAGATTGGAAACTAACTGCCCTCAAAGGAAGACCCTGGGAGTTGTACCATTTAAAAGAGGACCGATCAGAAATCCATAATCTGGCAGACATGCATCCCGATATTGTGACGGCTATGCGTCAGGAATGGGCATCATGGGCAAAACACAATAAAGTCACCCCTCTCCCCCTTGATCTGGAGGTACCCTATCTGCGGCCACGGATCGATTCATCACAGTATCAGTAAGTCAGATAGGTCTTAATCCAAAGTTTGAGATCTTCCATTTGCAACCGTGCTTTCACCAGATTTTCCCTTGGGAAGGTGATCCTATAATAGATATTTCCCTGAAAATAGTCTGTCAGGAATCGAAGACACTGCTCATACATAAGATATGCTGCACCCAGGTCTAATGTCCTTACTTCAACCTCAAGGGGCAAGTCTGCAAGGCCGGTAAGAAATCCATTGCGAATATGATCGTAGAGCCGTGCATCAATAGATTCACTGCGTTCACTTTCATTCTCCTTTCTTCTAAAAACCATGGATCGCATCAAATCGCCATAGTCATGAAATATATATCCAGGCATCACTGTATCCAAATCCAGTATGGCCTCTACCCTGCCCTCACTGTTGACTAAGATATTGTCTGATTTAGCATCATTATGTACGATTCTGATAGGCAAATCAATCGAAATGACTTTATCCTTTATCCACTCTAATGCATAAATATCATCCAGCAGGGACGCCTCCACATCATCGAGCACAGGATTCGATACTGCATGTTGAAAATCCTGCCAACGACGATGTGGGTCATGAAATGCAGGAATGCTCACAAAGATTTCGCTAGTCGGTAAATCCTGTAATTGAAAAATGAATTCTCCAAAAGCCTGTGCCACCTGAAAAGCTTGCTCCAGTGACAGGGAGGGACTATCTAGTACCTTCCCGGGCATAAATTCCAGCATTCGGAAATATTGATCTTCATCCCGCGAAACACAGCAACCCATATTATTTAAGATGACCGGAGGAACGGTCCAGGTACAGTTTTTACCTGTTAAATGATTTCCTATATCGAAGATATTTCGTGTAGTGGCTTCCAGATCTTTGAAGACGTGGGCATTACACTGCTGTAATATGTAAATCGAATCATCGGTGCGAACCTTGTATGTCTTATGTATCAGACCCTCTCCAAAAGATTGTACTTCTTTGATCGGGCTAATATCATAGCATTCTCTAATTTTTTCACTGTTCATCTAGCGGCAATAATAACTGATTATCCTGGTGTTCGGTATTTAAATTTTGCATGCCTACACCCAGAAGTCTCACTCCATCCTCATATCGAATATGGTCATCGGCCAGGGTCAGCACTTGTTCGACCAGTAATTGCTCATCATCTGTGTATTGCTTAAATGATTTGCTACGTGTAGGCGTATTAAAGTCTGGATACCTCCATTTTAGCTGAATCGTTCTCCCCTTGATATCCATTCGCTGTAGGGTCGTACAAAGCTTTCCGGTCAGGACTTCCAGTACTTCCACGATGTCTTCCCTTGTTTTCAGGTCTTCTTCAAAGGTGCGTTCGATACTGATCGACTTTCTGATTCTGGAAGGACTCACAGGACGGTGATCAATACCCCTGCACACATTGTAGTAGTACCTGCCAGATTTACCAAACTGTTTCACAAGCTCCATTTCCGTCCATTCCTGAAGATCAGCTCCCGTATAGATCCCAAGTTCATGCATCTTACGCTCCGTAGATTTTCCTACGCCGTAGAATTTCTCAATGGGAAGCTGAGCTACGAAGTCAGCAATTTGAGCGGGAGCTATCACTGAAAGGCCATCAGGCTTATCGAGATCGGATGCAATTTTGGCCAGAAACTTATTAATTGACACTCCAGCACTGCAAGTGAGATTAGTCTCAATCTTTACCTTTTCCTTGATCTCTCTGGCAATTAGTGTAGCAGAGGGATTGTCAAATTTGTTTTCAGTCACATCCAAATAGGCCTCATCAAGTGAAAGGGGTTCGATTAGATCGGTATACTGCTTAAATATATTCCGGATGGCAAGTGAAACTTCTTTATAAACCTGAAAACGATGGGGCACGATGACCAGATCGGCACACTTCTTACGTGCCAACCCCATAGGCATAGCTGAAAAGATTCCAAATTTTCGCGCTTCATAGCTCGCTGCCGCCACCACAGAACGTTTACTATCACCTCCCACGACCACAGGAAGTCCTTTTAGTTGTGGATTGTCCCTTTGCTCAACAGAAGCAAAGAACGGATCCATATCCGCAGCCAAATCTTTGATAACCGGCAGATTATTCAGCGGAGCCACTTTTAGCTTATTGTTTTTCAAAACCTTTTTCACATGGGTTCGGCACGTCCAGCGCGGAGTGTCGTTCACCATCATGGCACACGACCCGCACATCCCAACCCGGCAGGCAAAACGATAGGTCAGTGTCGGATCAAGGTTTTGTTGGATCCAGCTAACGACATCCAGAATGGTCTGATTGTCCTCAAGCGGGACTTTGAAATCCTCATATGCGCCCTGAGTGGCAGTGCCTCGCCAAACAGAGACTTCCATTTCAGATGACTTGGTTGTCACGTCAG
>JAUILM010000649.1 GCA_030432855.1 Bacteroidia bacterium | reverse complement strand
GAGTATGCGTTTGAGACACTTCATTGTATCGCCGTGGAATTTAGAACGCATTGGCACAACATTCAATCAAGAACGGCTATCGCCAGGTTGGGGGCTAAACAGGACGGGGTATTGCGAAATCATAAATTTGATAAGACCGGCAATTTGCGAGATACAGTAGTGTTTTCAATAATTAATATTGAGTGGCACACTGTCAAGCAATCCCTGGAATACAAAATGAATTTGAAATATTGACAGGCTGGTTTATTAGGATTTGACCTAGACATCCTCTCTAGTAGTAGGCATTGAAGAGGCAAGGACTTGGTGACAGAATAAGGGATTGGTTCTAAATATATTATGCTCAAACAGGCTGCATGACGATAACTATCCTTCAAATATTAGATAGTAAAAAGGATGAAATACCTATCTTTAACTAGATAAACTGAAATTTATTAGAATGAAAAAATCAATATTAAACAGCTTAGGCCAAGTATTATTGATTGTATTTAGTGTTGTATTAGGACTCTATTTGAGTGAACGCATCGAGGATAGGAAAAATGAATTAGAGGCGAACAAATTGCTTCAGAAAATTAAATCAGAATTAGTAAACAATAAAGAAATCCTTGCTTATTGGGTGCCTTATCATGAAGAGATACTGTACAAGGTTGATAGCTTGTCAGGAAATGAAGAATTTATTGAGGAATTTATAAGGGATAAATCAGCACTGTTCGAAAAAGTATTAACTAGAGGTACATTTATGGGGGCAGCTCCTTCAAATGATGCCTGGGACATAGCAAAAGCACATCCACTCATTGTTAATTTGGAATATGAGGAACTTCTGATTATATCGAAAATATACAATCAACAAAAGTCTACTTTCGAGCCTTCTGGAAAGATTTCGGATTTATTTTTTTCAGGTAGTGTAAATAAGAGAGAAAACGCAAAGGAGAATCTTGAGAAATTTAGAAATTTATTGAGGGAAATTGTGAGTAGAGAATTCGATTTGGTTAGCTATTATAATGAGGGGTATGAAATATTAGATCTGAAAAACAAGAATTAGGAAAGAAACGTGACTCTTCAGAGATCAACGTTTTTTGGAATCTCTTTTGTGAAAGGGGATATTTTACTGATATTGGCCGAAGTCACCTCTACTTCTTAATATGACAGTTCCGACATGCGTGTATTAGAATCTTTCTTCTTTATATTACTGATAGCCCTATTAGGTTGTGCTGACCCCGAGGTCCCTTCCGCACAATGGTATAAAGGTAATTTGCACACCCATTCCTACTGGAGTGATGGGGATGATTTTCCCGAAGTGATACTGGATTGGTATAAGTCGCACGACTATGACTTTGTAGCCCTGTCGGATCATAATACCATCGCCGAAGGAGAAAAATGGGTAACGATCAAAGAAGATTCGATCTATCAGGCGGGTTTTGATCATTACCTAAGCACTTATGGGGAGGATTGGGTCACATATAGGGAGGACTCGGGACAAGTCGAAGTCCGATTGAAAACTTTTACGGAGTACAAAAGTCTGATTGAGGAAGCGGGTGAGTTTTTAGTCATTCGGTCAGAGGAAATTTCGGATGATTATGAGGGTAAGCCCATTCACCTCAACGCCACCAACATCCAGGAATATATAGCGCCACAAGGGGGAAATAGCGTGGTAGATGTGATGCAAAATAATATAGATGCGGTCCTTAAGCAGCAAGAGAATACCGGAACGCCCATGATACCGCATATTAATCATCCTAATTTTCACTACGCAATTACTGTGGAAGATATGATTGCTTTGCGTGGCGAGCGCTTTTTCGAAGTGTACAACGGACATCCTCAGGTTCATATCATGGGTGATACCCTGCATATGTCGACGGAGGAAATGTGGGACCAGATCAATATTTCCTATTTGGCCAACGATAAGCCCATCATGTATGGTCTCGCTACGGATGATGCCCATCATTACCACAGAAAAGGTAGGTCCTGGAGTAATGCCGGCAGGGGATGGATCTACGTGAAATCAGATGCTCTTAATGCTGCGTCGATAGTTGATGCGATAGAAAAAGGAGAATTCTATGCCAGTACGGGTGTGGAACTCGCATCAATAGAATTTCAAAACAATACGCTGTCTGTTGAGGTAAATCCTAAGGAGAACACCACGTATTCCATTGCTTTCATGGGTTGCAGAAAAGGCGCATCAGAAGCTGAAGAACTATCCGCGCAGGAAGGTATACAGGCCAGTTTTGAAGTTCCTGAGGATATTTTATTCATACGCTGTAAAGTCACTTCTTCTGAGTTAGAATCGGAGCCCGCAGAGTATGACCTGTATCAATCGGCCTGGACACAACCCTTTGTACCCGGGCAGGAGGAGTAAGTAGAACTTTAGATCCCAGTGTGCAAAGGTGGAAAAGATATGTCACCCCTGCGTGTACTCTGAAAGTCTCGAAATCAGGATGAATATTTTTGATCGAACAGACTCGAGTGAAATAAAATGAGTGTTTTCGTTTGGGAGTCGACCCAATTTTGAACAATCTAGACCATTTTTGTGTCTTTTACAAAACGTACCCATGAAGGAAGATGCGATCACCATAGATGTTATTTCTGACGTTGCTTGTCCCTGGTGTTATATTGGAAAACGACGATTAGAGGCCGCCTTGAAAAAATGGAAAGGTGCTCCCGTTCAAGTATCGTGGCATCCATATCAATTAGACCCATCTATGCGCCCCGAAGGGATGGACCGAGACACCTATCTTACCAATAAATTTGGTAGTGTTGAGCGCGTGCAGGCGATGACAGACCGTCTCATAGCTATAGGTAAAACAGTAGGGATTGAATTTGATTTTGGAGATAATTGGTTGGCCGTAAACACCTTACCTTTGCATCAATTGCTGTATGTAGCACGTGAGGAAGGTGTCGGAACTCAAATGAAAGAACGGTTCCTGGCCGCCTATTTTGAAGAATCTCAACATTTGAACCAGCCTGAAACCCTCTATGCCATTGCTGAAAACTTTGGGTGGGATCAGAACAAGGTAGATGCGATTATCAACGATCTTAAAATTGCAGAGGCTGTAAAAGCCGAAATTGCTCATTACCAGCAACGCGGCATTTCAAGTGTTCCTTTTTTCGTTCTCAACAACGAATTTGGAATTAGTGGTGCTCAACCGACTGAAGTCTTTTTAGAAGCACTGGAATCCGTGAGTCATGCCTAAGTATGGTAGCATTAGAAATGGGGGAGCAGGACTCTGAAAGGGTCATAACTACATTGTATCACATCATCAGAGGTCATGAGTTCAAATTGAACACGAAGGCTACACCATCATGTCGAATGGATTCACTTCCTGCTTTGCGGCCAGGGGTAGGCATTTGATCCGGCATTTGGATCGATTGGTCCTTCCGGAAGCGTTGCTTGCCAGGCCAGGACCATCTCTGAAAGATCTTTAACAATATCCGGTTTCAGACTGGCAAGATTATTTAGCTCGGTTGGATCATTGGGAATGTCGTACAGTTCGACACGGGATCGGTCGGGATTCATGAGTAATTTCCAGTTACCGACCCTTATCGCCAGCATGGGGCTTTTATGAATCACATGACCGTAGATCGGGAAGCGGTTTTCCCACATCTGTGGTCTCTCTTTAATGACGGGTGTGCCCTTCAGCGCCCGAGACAGATTTTCACCGTCAAATTTTTTGCCATTGGGCAGGGGCACTCTGGCAAGATCACAGACGGTCGGTAGCCAATCAACACCGCTTATCACAGATGTATTATCTACCTTCCCAGCAGGTGTTGTTCCCGGCCAACGAACAATAAAGGGCTCGCGAATGCCGCCTTCATACAGGCTGCGTTTCACACCCCGGAATGGACCTGTATTGGTACTGCTCGCACCACCGTAGTGGGAAATAAATGGAATCAATCCCGATTCGGGGCCATTATCACTGGAAAAAACCACAATCGTG
>JAUILM010000648.1 GCA_030432855.1 Bacteroidia bacterium | reverse complement strand
CCATAAAGCAAGTTGTGATAGACTGTCTTGAAGATTTGTAGACCAGGAAGTGACATAGAATGTTTCTGTGGTAGCATCGTAAGTGAAGTCACTGCTTCTAAATGGAATACGATCTGTTACAAATTCCATTTCACCAGCCGCTGAAATGCTCAGAATCCTCTGATCAATTAAAACATAGAAAGTATTATTCAAGAAAATCGTTTTTAAAAGCACATCTTCCCTATTGGGGATCGTAATCTGAGATGTAACTCCCGAGCTGCTTTCAAATACCACTTCTGTGGAAAGAGTATGGTCGACTGTATTTACACTGTCTATAACAAGCAATGCACCAGTTTCTTCTTGTTCATAATGTCTTATTAACAGGTTACTTTCATAAAGAGGATGCAAAGAAAATTTCCCTGTTTGTACATTGATACGATATTCATCAACGAAAGTTCCTGATCTGTTATGAATGGGAGCAACAAAAACGTGTATGGAGTCTTGATTAATCACCTTGTGATGCACAATTCTAATTTGACGATCTTGATCATATAGTTGGGGGAGCAGATGATAATCGGTGGAATCACTTGTAATATCAAACCTCTGTACAACTAGTCCGTAATCACCATATAGGTTTCCATCGTCGCGAGAATGCATCGCATTTACAAGCACAATAATCAGATTATCCTCATGGATCTCATAAGCAACCTTAGCATCAAAGCCGCCAAAATACAAGCTATTTGAGGAGCTGATAGCTTCATAATTTGATTGATCAACTATCTCTCCTTGCTGGTCGATCCTGAGCAGACTAACATAGCTCCAGACAGGTCCCTCAATACCTATCTCATACGAACTCCGATCGGCAATCACATAATATCCATCATCCGTCGGAAAAATGTCCTTCACGTCCAAGTGCTGTGGACGATCTTCCAGTCTGAATTCCTTGATTAGTTCCTGGCTAGAGCTAGCAGAAATGCAAATAAATAAGCTTAGAAATGTAGCGATGTGTTTCATGGTGTCCAGGATATGTTATCACAATACTATGTAATAACATGGTGAGAATCAATAAAATGAAAGGATTTAACTAATTGATTCTCAGGTCTTCGAAGTGATATCCTGAAAAATCTTCCTTTTTAACCTGGAAAGAGGGTAAGTTGCTGGAGTTGTGTTGAATGCTGAGGATGTTGAGATAATATCGACTACCATCCTTGTTAAATACCTCAATCATCTTGAGTGCATCTTTGCTTTTATCGACATTGATCCGAGCCTTTGAGTATTCACTATTGCGATCCAGGGGTTTAAACTCAATCTGCTGCGTCTGTCCGGATTCACCGGAAAGGATGTAATCAAAGTTGGGATTTTGATAGATTGTCAGAAGACCTTGTGGTGTCGTAATATCGTTTGGATCAGGACTTTCATAGTCAAGTATCTGCACTTCCTCGGCGCCCTTATCCACTACCCATTGACTCACTCCATCCGTCACAATGATAAATTCTGGTAATGTCAGTCGATATTTGGTCCCCGCCTGCGTAAAGGATCCTTCCTGGATCTGGGGTTCCATTTCAGGGTACTCTACGGTAAGAGTGAAGTCATAGGAAACATTTTCGTAGCTATCAATGGCTGATGCCAGTGCTTTGAGAATCTTTTCTGCCTCGGGATCCGGGTTACGATCTCCCTGAGCTATCACCCATTGTGTGCTCAATAAAGCCAGAAATAGAAAGAGTATTCGCATATGGTTGAATGTCTTTATTGTAAGACGATGACAAAAGTACAAGTTCTATGCCGAGGAACGATTTAACAATTCTTTAGTAATGCCACCCTAGCTATTTTCACGCAGCATATCCAAATGGCTATGCAGCTCGGACTCAGTATTCATCAGAACCTGTCGTGCCTTGCTCCCTTCATTGGGGCCTACGATTCCAAAGGCTTCCAGCTGATCCATGATACGTCCGGCACGATTATATCCCAGCTTGAGGCGTCTTTGTATCATGGAGGTCGATCCATGTTGATTTTGTACTACCAGCATAGCCGCATCTTCAAACATATCATCCAGGTCAGAGAATTTTATACCACCCACTTCGCCGGCATCTTCATCGTCACCGGCATACTCAGGCAGGAAGAAGGGCACAGCAAATCCCTGCTGATCACCGATGCTATCGATGACATCCTCTACTTCCGGTGTATCTACAAATGCACACTGTAGCCGGATCATATCACCACCCACCGTCAGGAGCATGTCTCCACGACCGATCAGCTGATCGGCTCCTCCGGCATCCAGGATTGTACGTGAGTCTACCTTTGAAGTAACCCGGAAGGCCAGTCGGGCAGGGAAGTTGGCCTTAATCACACCCGTGATGATATTGACACTGGGTCGCTGCGTAGCAATGATTAGGTGGATACCTACAGCACGTGCCAGCTGAGCTAGACGGGCGATAGGTAGTTCGACTTCTTTTCCGGCCGTCATGATCAAATCCGCAAACTCATCGATCACCAATACTATGAAGGGCATGAATCGGTGACCATTATTGGGATTCAGTCTTCGACTGATAAATTTCTTGTTATACTCCCCGATATTCCGGGCATGGGCCTTTTTCAACAGATCATACCGTTGATCCATCTCAATACAGAGCGAGTTTAGCGTGTATACTACCTTTTTGGTCTCCGTGATGATGGGTTCATCCTGGTTGGGTAAGAATGCCAGAAAGTGATTGGCCAGCTTTGAATAGGGAAAGAGTTCGACTTTCTTGGGGTCAATGAGTACAAGCTTCACCTGAGAGGGGTGCTTCTTGTACAATAGTGACATCAGAATGGTATTAATACCCACGGACTTACCTTGTCCTGTGGCACCAGCAATCAGCAGGTGAGGCATTTTTGCCAAATCGGCTATGAACACTTCATTGGCAATAGTCTTACCCAGCGCAATGGGCAGATCCATCTTCGCATGTCGGAATTTATCAGCATTCAATACCTCTTTCAGACCTACTACCTGCTTATTCTTGTTGGGGACCTCGATACCGATGGTACCTTTTCCAGGGATCGGTGCAATGATTCGTATACCCAGGGCAGCCAGACTGAGCGCGATATCATCTTCCAGGTTTTTGATTTTCGAAATTCGGACACCTGGTGCCGGGACAATCTCATAAAGTGTTACGGTAGGTCCAATGGTGGCGCGTATCCTTTCGATTTCAATCTTATAGTTTCGCAGGGTTTCAATGATCTGGTCCTTGTTCTGTTCCAGTTCTTTACGATCGATTTGTACATTGTCCTGCTCGTAGTCCTTGAGCATACTCAATCGGGGTCGTTCGTATCTCGAAAGATCCTGCGTAGGATCGTAGGGTTCCAGATGTCGTACATTTTCTTCTTCGACGATCAGTTCCGGTTTTTCTCTTTCCTTGGCCACCGGGATGTGTGAGGTGTCCTCCACCGGCATGGGCGGTGCTTTGGGAAGGATGGGCTCGTTGATCTCCAGCTCGGTATCTGATTTTTCCTTTGATTTACGGACCGACGCACCATTGTGCTGGGGTAGATCAAACTCCAGCGATGCGGGTTGTACTGGTTCGGGTTTTTCTACCTCTTTGACTGATTCGCTGTCTTCATTCACGGGCTTGGGACGATCCCATCCATCATCAACCGGCTCCTCCTTCTTTTTCGAAGTGGAGTTTTTCTTTGCCCCTGATCTTGAGAATAAAGTAGAAAAAGGAATTTTAGGCCAGGAAAATGAAAAGGTATTGCGCTGGAAGATGTGGTGAAAATTCCACATTAAAAAGGCAAACCCTACAAACACGAAGAGCAATGCCGTACCCAGCTTTCCTACAAATTCGACCAACCAGGAGGAGACATAACTTCCGAAAGATCCTCCCCAGGGAAAGTCAGAACTTTCGAATACAAAGGCCGCTAACGGGCTACAATAGAGTACGAAAGTGATGGCGTATTGCAGTGGGGACCAAAGTTCT
>JAUILM010000647.1 GCA_030432855.1 Bacteroidia bacterium | reverse complement strand
ACAGTCATGGGGCAGGAGCAGCCATCATAGATTTTGCAAGTATCACTGGGCGGAGTGAAGGGGTAAGCGTGGGCGATGGTGCCGTTGCTCTTATCGAATTCGTATAAATAACTGCCATCATAATGATGATTCATATCATGGGCTATGCCATATAACCGGTTGAAGGCATCAAAGAATAATCCTCTAGGCATAATGCCTCCAAAAGGCTGGAAATCTATTGGAGGATAGCTTACATTATCTAATAGTCCCGTTTCAAGATCAATGGTCACCATCTTACTGGTAAATCTATCGAAAGCGTAGCACAGTCCTGAGCCTGGATCCATCGCAATGTCTGTAGATATGATTCCTATGGTGTCAGATTCAGCTATCCCTTGGACCAGCAGGGTTTCTTCAATAGTATAGTGGTCAGTTTCCAGACTAATCTTGTGCAGCAGATTAGGAAGGGTAAGGTCGTAGGAACTACCTTGATTGGGTGGTCTATTTTCCAGTAATAGAAAGTGCTGTTGATTATTTGATATGCAGCCTGCTTCTAAAACAAATCCATCCTCGAAGGAGGGAAATGTATCTACAGTGAAGGAAATTGTACCATCCTTAGATAAAGAAAAAATATTAGCGGTGGACGTATAACCTCCAAACAAGATCGCACCATAAAAGGTACTATCCTTCCACCGATAACCATAGGCTTCCGGATTCCATGTTTGTTGTGGAGTCTCCCGCTCCACGATCGGTTGCCCCACTCCGCTGACTCCGTTTTTCCTGTCAATCACAATGGGATAGACATTGGCATTGCCATAGCCGTTGATTATCATTAACCGGCCGTCACAGGGTATGGACTGGGCGGATAGAACCGAAGAAAGACATAGCAGAGGCAATAGTAGCCTGAGGCAGATTGGATTTTTACAGAGCGTGGCAGGAAGTCTATTCATGACTGAAAGGCTTTACAAATGAAGTAATTTTTGTACAGTGCGGAGGCCGTTATTCCTATGGAAAACAAGTATCAGGATACCTTTTGGGTAGCCACTCAGGCATAAACTCCAGTATCGGTCACTTGAATCCGGATGAAAAGTCCTGATCATTCGGCCATCAGAAGTGTAGACCTCAATCGATTTGATGGGATCCTCCCAGGAAATTGCTACTGCGGATTTAGCAGGGTTTGGTACTACAGCAAACTGTGCTGTCTGAAGCGGCTCATCAAAACTAGCTATACTAAGCTGAGGTCTGTAATAAGATAATGTTGCTTGCATTTGAGCCGCTTGCATGTGGGTGAACATAGCCATGCAGCAGTCAGGGGTATAATCCATAAAGTTCCAATAATAGGGTATTCCATTACAACTTTGATCATCGGTCGGAGGACAACTGTAATGAGGCCCTCTCAGAATCGGTGTGTCTTCCAATCCATCGTCTTCCTCGCATTCATTTTTGATATCTCCCCATGGATGGGACAACCCAAGATAATGACCTACCTCATGCACTAAAGTACGACCAAGCTGGTAAGTACTTTCAGCTCTGCTTGTGCCAAAATAGTTGATATTGATAACCACTCCATCCGTTGGCAGCCCGGCATCATTGGGTGAGGAGGCATATCCAAGTAAAGCTTCATGCATTTCAACGACCCAAATATTCAGATAGCGATTCGTATCCCATGCATCAATTCCGCCTCTTTCAGCGTAAAAGATGTCATCATTAAGCACGGCATTATTTCCATTTATTTTTTTACGATTAATCCCTAAAGTAGGCAAGCCATTGGGGGCTACTGAGGCTAATTCAAACTCAATATAAGCATCAGCCGCTAATTCTCTAAATGGCTGTGGCATAAGCAACCATTCTTTTCCTCTTTTCCTGAAATCTCTGTTTAAGGCGTGAATTTGAGCATGTATCTGAAAATCACTTACTTCAGTCTCAGTTGTACTAATGACGTGAACGACTACTGGAACGGTAACAAGGCTACGGAAGGTCAGCGCCTCACGATGCAAATCGATAACAGGTACAAAAGACGCATCATAAAGGCATTGTCTTGGCTGAGCCTTCAGGTTGAAAAAGACAAGCATCAACAAAAAAAATTGGAAACGCAAAGTTATCCAGATTTTAGATAAACAAAGTTCCCACTCCGGAGGAACCAGAGCAGGAACTTTTAAATTAAGTTTTTACTTATTGGGCAACCACAAAACGCAAGGTGTTCATTTTGCCATCGATTTCCAGTCCAATGACATACATACCCGGTTGAAGGTTATGAACATTCACAGAAGCGTTGAACGCTGGAAGAATTCCAGATGATACCGCACGTCCTGAGATATCTAGAATTTGATAAGGCATAGGTGATGAGCGGGGAGGTATTCCTTCGAAGAAAATCTCATCTATTGAGGGATTAGGATAAACACTTAAGTGAATTTCTTCCTCTATGGTTCTTAATCGGCAATTACCACCAGCCTCCACTACCCTAAAAATCTTTCTATAATTATCGTATGAAACACAATTGTCTTGACTTATGGCCAAATTAACTTCATAGAAGTCTTTCCAGAAGGTCCATGTGCTATGATGAAGTTGCCAAACATCGGTCAGAAGATTAACAACATCAGGAACTGGCCCTTCCTGCCAATAAGTAGAAGTCCATTTGTCACAGGAAGACCCAAATGGATCTTTGCATATATCGATTCTGTAATGAGTCTCACCAGTTGTGAGATCAGCACCTGAAGATGAAATTGTCGACAAAAAGATACCACCCGCTGCTACAATGTCTGGTTGACAGAACCTGTCGTTATTGTTGTTATCTTCAAGAATAAACCCAACCTGCGGGTCTCCGATAGTAGCCTCTGGCGTAATATACCAGTCACTGATATTGCTATTGAATCTTTTGCCTAAAGGAGGGCTGCCACAAGGGTTAAAGTATGAATAGATATCTACGTTATCTGAGCCATTCACATCAATGCGCACGTAGTAAATTCCATCTTGTAATCCGGTATAATGCTGTGATATGGCATCAGTAGCCGTCGACTTTATTAAAACCCAAGCATCGTTAGGATGCTGCTTCACACATAATTTATAGGTGAACCGGTGAATACTAGGAGGACTGCCAAGTGCTAAAAAGTTTTCCCCGTCACAACTGAGTATTTGAGCCTGAACATAAATCTTCGGCGAAGGCAATACAAAGGGAGACTCTACACGTAAGCTGTTGCAAGAGGTATGGTTTAACTCCCAGATATATGCCTCAGCGAAGTTAAAACTAAACACAATGGCTAATAACGTAAATAAGAATGCCCTAAATATTTTCCTTAATTGGGGGGGGCTGTAGTGAAAAGTCATGATAAATAAGTTTAGGATGTAAAAAATAACACAGTAATCGTTACTTTTTAGTGAGGACTTTTCAGGAAGTTAGCAGGTCAGAGTGCTAGAGAACGTAGAGGCTCCTATTATTAAGGATGCCTCAAATACTAAATTTTATGTTAACTTTTAGACAATGTAAAAGTACTAATTTTATTTTAAAGAGTACATTGTAGATGCTAATTTTAACATTATGAGGATTAAATAATTTTCCCAAGGTAAAATTTTCGTTTTTACAATGTTGTTATAGCTTACTAATTCTTGAAATTCAAGAAAAAAAGAGCTTTTTACTAGACTCTGAAGTGTGATAGGCTAGCAGCTACTCTTTTCTGGAAAGCCTTGTAGGTGCCGAGCGTGAAACCACGAGTTGCTAAGTTCGGTATTCCTTCATTTTCCCTATCTTCTACCCAAATTCACCAACCCACAAATCATGCGACCGATCCTGACTACCACCTTGCTGCTAAGCCTGCTGATGACCACCCTACACGCCCTAAGCACCTATGATTTGCAATGCGAGCACAAAGCCAACCCCATTGGCATCGACGCCCTAAAACCGCGATTGAGCTGGAAACTCAAGGGCGACAATCCCGGCCTGATGCAGGAAGCCTACGCTA
>JAUILM010000646.1 GCA_030432855.1 Bacteroidia bacterium | reverse complement strand
AAACACAGCCATAGCATAAGCTATGTCGAGGCTTTGGAACGCAGAAATTCGGAAAAAGATATGAAAATTGCCGCTAGTATTTTATGGGTCGGTCTACTAGTGGATGACTCCATAAGTTATTGTAACAAAGTCGTCAGAATTTGTAGGTTCGTCTACTAGCTTACGACCTGACTTTTAAATTGGTTTCGCTGTACTTTGAAGTAACAAAGGCAAAATCTAAGTTGGTTAGTTAACATTGTGAGTTCAGCCGAGGTTATTTCAGTGACATTCTTTGGAATACGATCGAGTACTTTTTCAAGGCCTAAACTACGGAGGTGAGTGGACAGACGGTGGCGTTGTGCGTGCCAAAGATCCTGGTTCTTTTCCTGATAAATCTCATCAAAGCGAAGGGAGTATCCTTCAAATTCATTGATTAAGATATTGAGATACTGCATGATACTGTTGTGGTCGTGATCGTATTGTCGATACATGCGACTCATTGTGGGCGTCTCATAGGCATGATCACCAAGGAGCACAAACAAATAGCTTGCTACCATATGCTGATCAAAGGGCTTTTGTAAAAAAGCCTTTGATATTTCTTCCATCACCTCGTAGTCTGCCGCAGATACCAACATGACCGGTATATCAGCATATTTTCCCTGTAGGGCTCTTACTTTATCTCTAATATTTACCCCACCAATCATCAGGTCGGAAATAATTAAATCGAAATCCTGTTCCTCAAGAAGATCTTTAGCTGTCTGAAAATTTTCAGCATGAAACAGGGAAAAAGGCAGGCCGTTTAACTCATGTTGCATGAGTAATACAGAGGCTTCGTCATCCTCGATATGCAAAATATTGTATTCTTTCTCAAGGGATGGAAAAAACAAGTGATCTTCCTCCATATCTTCAATATCTTCAACAATTCGGCTAGCCGAAATAAGAGGGAGCACCACCTCAAAAGTGGATCCTGCTTCAGGGGTGGAAGTAATCTCCAACGAGCCATTAAACAGTATCAATAATTCCCTGACGATTGAAAGACCTAATCCGAAGCCTTCTTCGGAAGACACACTGCTGTTTTCACGGTAGAATCGATCTCTGATTTGGTCTAGATTTTCAGACTTGATACCTATACCTGAGTCCGAGATTTTTATTGAATATGACTTTCCATCTTCCAAGATTGCAGCCTTCATTTCAATCGTCCCTTCTTCTGTATATTTTATGGCATTTACCACGAGATTAGTTACGATCTGCGTTAATCGTAACGGATCGGTCAAATACTCCTGATGAGATAATTCTTGATCTATTTGATGTGTGAAATTTAGTCCTTTTTGGACTGCAGCATATTGATAAGTAGCATGAATATCATACAGAATATTTGAAATATTTCCTGGTTTTAGATCAATCGTAATGGCCCCTTCCTTTAGTTTTTGATGATCCAGTACATCATGAAGGAGCCCCGATAAATTATCGGCACTTTTTATTAATGATTTAATAATAGGCAGCTGGGCGTTTGAGGGATTGTTTTTCTCAAGTAGCTTGCTCAAGCCGATGATAGAGTGAAGGGGAGTCCTCAATTCATGACTCATATTCTGTAAAAATTCATCTCTGTCCCTAATGGCTTTGTGTTCTTTTTGCAGCGCCTGTCGAAGAGCCATGACCTGTTCGTCAATCTTGTTTTTCATATCCTGAAAAGTGCGAGCTAAGATTCCGATTTCGTCCTGTCGTTTTACAGGCAATCTTTCTGTAGAAGTGAGGGATTTGTCAGGATCGGAATAGCTGGCAATCACTGCTGTAATCTCCAACAGGGTTTTTGAGAAAAACCGGGTAAATAGGATAGCAGCCAATAACGCCAATAGTGAAATGATTAAAACCAGTTTGAAACTCTTCTGCTGGACTAGCCGGAGACTTCTTAGCAAAAGGCTCTCTTTCATGGATACAATCAGAAATAAATTGCGATGGCCTTCGGCGTACGTGATTTGTTCGATATCATAGATGCTGACAACATTATTTCGATCCACCAATTGTTCTATCTCCAGCCGGTTTTGGTAGAGGTCGAGTACAGACGTATCAAAGTCGTTTTTGAAAGAGTGTTCATTCATGAGCTGTCGCCCAAACGATTTATTTATGTCAGGAGAAAACAAGTATTGGTCATCTGCATCGATCAACATGATTTCGAAGTTGGCTCCGGCTATTTGGCGCAGCTGATCGAAGTACCTTGACATATCTACGTTTATGATCAAAATGCCCAGGGCATTACCCTCCGGGTTTTCCAATGCACTCGCAGCCCGTAAAGTCGGGGTAAATGGCATGCTGATTATTCCAAATTCCTCGTTGAGGTTTATCGGAGAAAAATAGAAATTACCCTTACCGATTTTCAAGGTCTCCTGAAAGTAAAATCGGTTGCCTTTATTCTGTAATTGATCCCTGGGTACCCGAATGATTTTTTGATCAATTTTGTCGAAACGTATAATCTCCTGACCGTATTCTATAGCACTGATTAACCGTATCTGAAAATAATCAGGTTTATTCACCAGGAAGCTCTCAAAGAGATTATTGGTCAGATTGGCTTTGTCTGGAGTGGGATCCTCAAAATAATTTAACAGTAACTCATTGGCTGACAGAACAGCAATATCATTAGATACCTCATCGAGGAGTGAATAATATCGCTGCGCCGAGAGATTCTTAATGTTTTCGAGCCTCTCCATCGCGGATGCCCGCACAGTGGCAGCCGATTCCTTATATACCAGAAAACCCGAAAGTAACACAGCAAGAAGTAACAGGAGTATGAAGAAGACTCCAAACCGGGTGACAATTGAATGTCTGATCTTAACATTGTTCCTGGCCTTCATATGCTGATTACCTATTATAAATCTACAAAATATCTCCTCGATCCAGCCCGGGAAAGAAACGTAGTATGCTTAAGATTATATGTTAAAGAAGGCCTGAGTTCCACTAAAATCGCAACTGCAACCGTTTTCTAGGTGCTGAAATCTTGGATATCATGTTACGATTTTCCCTTTTCGTGATCCCGTTAACTTTGCTTCTTTTCAGTTCATGCGCTTCTTCTAAATATGGAGATGTGATGACTCCGCGATCGGTAGACTTATCGGCAGATCCATACATTGGGAGCTGGGATTTTGTCGTTTCCAATACTCCTAAAGGTGATGCAGAGGGTGTGATCATTATTGAACGTTCCGGTGTAAACTATGAAGCCGATCTAAATAGTGAGCTGGGGGAAGTGACACTTGAGAAGGTTGATATCGAAGATGAGCGGCTTAAAGGATATTTCCACTACAATGGGATGCGTATTAATGTAAAGGGACGCTTCGAAGGAAATACTCTGGAAGGAAAAGTCGGGGTGACATTAGCCAGTTTTCCACTGAAGGCTACAAAAAGAGCATCCATCTGAGGGACAGTTTTCTCTTGTCACCGAAATCTTTGAGTTTTTTTGCTGAACCTCATTTTCCCACCAGCGACAGGTAATACTTCCATTTTCATTTATTCCAAATTATATTTCACCAATCATGGTTTTTTGAAGACATTGATTTACGCATGAGTCTTTCAATTCTTACGGCCATTCTACTGCTAGTTTCTCTGTCTCAGAATTTTTGAAGAAAGGTTGATATTTTCGTGTTTATTATGGCAGATTCAAGACGTGCTTCCGCTTCAAAACTTAAACAGACCGAGCGAGTCGTTGAAAACCAGCTACGACTCATCCAGTTTATGGGTAGTATCTTGATGGCTCTGTTGATTACCTTTCTCATAAAGGATGAAACCTTTAATAGTCCTCAACTGTACGTTTCTTTTCTTCTGTTCTTTGCCATAGGTTTATGGATTACTGAGGCTATTCCTCCTTTTGCGGTGGGCATTATGATCATCGGATTCCTGGTGTTCTTTTTGGGGCAACCCAGTTTGGAGCAATTTGAAATCGATGTTGAAAAGTTTGTCAACACCTGG
>JAUILM010000645.1 GCA_030432855.1 Bacteroidia bacterium | reverse complement strand
AGTGCTCCGACTTGCATTCTGATTCCCTTTAATGGATGGGGTGCACTGATACTGGGGCTGCTGGCAGCCCAGGGATTTGAGAATCCTTTCACTACCATGATTCAGTCAATAGCCTATAATTTTTACCCTCTACTTGCCCTGATCATGGTCTTGTTGGTCATATTCTTCAATTGGGATCTGCCCCTGATGCGCAAAGCCGAGATTCGTACTCAGGGAGGAGACGTATTATGGCCGAATGCCCAGCCGATGGTCTCTGAGGATATCACCGAAGTAGAACCCAAACCCGGAGTAACTCCCAACCTGATCAACATGATCGTGCCTTTGATGATCATGGTAGGTTGTATACCCCTGATGCTGATGTACACCGGATGGTCCAGTGCCCAGGAGTCAATGCCGGACGGTTCATTCGGGGCACAGGCACTATATGCACTGGGGCAAGGCTCAGGGTCTACGGCAGTTCTGGTCGGTGTCGTTGTTTCCTTACTCCTGTCTATGCTTATGTATAGTGCTCAGGGCATTTTCAACCTTTCTGAGAATGTACAATTGCTCATGAAAGGCATATCTGGTCTGATGCCCATTGCTCTCTTGCTGTTATTTGCCTTCGCGCTGGGTACTGTCTGTAAAGAGTTGCATACCGGACAGTTTCTGGCTGATGTCGCGAAGGAATGGCTTTCTCCCAAACTTATACCGTGTCTGATATTCCTTATCAGCAGTGTTATAGCTTTTTCTACGGGTACTTCCTGGGGTACCTTTGCCATCATGATCGCCATCGCAGTACCCATGGCCAGAGAAATGCAGGTAAATGAAATCATGGCCATTGCGGCTGCACTGGGAGGTGGGATATTTGGAGATCATTGTTCTCCCATCAGCGACACCACTATCCTTTCGAGTATGGCTGCAGCGACCGATCATATTGATCATGTGAAGACGCAGCTACCCTATGCTGTCATTGTGGGGTCAATATCAGCTGTCTTATATTTGGTGGCAGGATATCTATAATTCGGTATCCGGTAGCCGGTTTCCGGAGATACCGATATAGAGTTGACCATTATCTACTCAATTTTTCAAAAATAATTGTGAGCTGGGCTCCCCGGTTTACGAGCGTAGCGACTAACCTTCGCGCAGCTTCGGTCACCAACTATTGAGTGCCAGCGGCACGGAAAATACTACATGCGGATTTTAATCCGCAATGTGAATAAATGGACAGTTAGGAGTGCCGTAGGTACGGCTCATATTATGCTATTAGAAAGAATTTATGGCCAATACTTCCGACTTCCACTACCCCCACTTCAGACATCCGACATCCAACTACAGACTGCCTTCGAAGATCATCCCCTAGTTTGGTAGCAGTAGCCTACGCCATGGCTCTGGATACCAGAGAAATCTGAAATTCTGACCAAACTTTCCCCTTCGAAGGGGACTTTTGCTATATTATTTCTGAAGTTCTTAACCTCCCGTATCCAACTCCTCACATCAAGCATCCCACTCCTTCACACTGCCTACCCTTCAATCAACCCTGGTATTTCCTCCAGTGAAGTTACTTCCAGATGCGATGGGTTTTTTGGTGTGTCCGATTTGGCACCAGCCTGTCGTAACCAGCAAGTGCGGATGCCATAATTACGACCACCGTTGATATCGGATGATTGACTGTCGCCGATGATCATCACCCTTTCTTTCGGCGGATGATTCATTTTCTCAAAGGCGTGATCAAAGAAGCCTGCATGTGGTTTCTGTACACCAATTTCCTCCGATATTACAATGTGCTCAAAATACGTCTGCAGTTGTGATCTGGCGATACGAGGTCTCTGCACACTGGCAAATCCGTTAGTCGCGAGCACCAATTTATATCTGATCCTGGCCCATTCCAGAAACTGCCGGGCACCCTTGATCTCGTCAGTTTGTTCGGATAGTCTACTCAGGTAAAAGGTGTTCAGTTTGCCTGCATCTACTGATACAGCCAGGGTCTCCACAAAGAGCTCAAATCGCCGCCTTCGCAAGGTATCTACATCCAGTTCACCTTTTTCAAAAGCTTCCCAGCATTGATGATTTATGGTATGATAGATGTCAATATTCCCTTCACTGGGTTCGATTTCGAACGCTTTCAATGCCGCTTTGAGGGATCGGTTGGCTCCAGCCGTGAAATCCAGCAATGTATTATCCAAATCAATAAGCAGCCAATCCAGCATTAAGCAGAAGTTCTTTTATTTTGCTGGCAAAACTACACGAATGTGGGATATTATTGAGATCGGGCCTTCGCAAATAGATGATGTCGTGCCCTTATTTGACGCCTATCGTATTTTTTACCGCCAACCTTCCGATCCTGAGGCGGCACAAAAATTTCTCATGCAACGTACTAAGCTGGGTGAGTCGATCATCTATGCCGCATACACTGGGGAAGGAAAGGCCGTTGGATTTACCCAGCTGTATCCACTATTTTCATCCACCCGTATGGGGAGGGTTTGGCTTTTGAATGATTTGTTTGTTGATCCCGAGTACAGGGGCAATGGCATCTCTCTACTACTGATCAATCGCGCAAAGAAACTGGCTAAAGAAACACGGGCCGTGGGAGTGCTTCTTGAGACGGAGAAGACGAATACCATTGGCAACAATCTCTATCCCCGGGCTGGCTTTCATCTTGAAACGGATACACACTACTATTTTTGGCATAACGAATAGTGACCTTATTATTTTTTAGGAGAAAGATTTGGTCATGATTGTTAATGATTCTATATTTGCAGGCCGCTAAAAGATGGCGGGTTACAATTTACATGAGGGCGCTTAGCTCAGTTGGTTCAGAGCACTTGGTTTACACCCAAGGGGTCGGGAGTTCGAATCTCTCAGCGCCCACTGCAGGAAGAGTTAGTATCGCATACTAGCTCTTTTTTTTTGCCCACCTATTTCCCAACAATCAAGGTAAGGTCCACGGGTCCTGGACAATTGGGAGAACACAATTGTCTACCATGCCTGTCCACCATACTTTCAATTTTAAAAGTGCCATTCAACTTAGGCCCGGTCCGGGTAGTACCTAAACCTCCTTCTGAAGCAAACTTTCGATAATAAAATATACCGGAAAACGTGCCAATAAATCCACGTTTGACCCCCTTCAAATCGGATCCCACTTCGACTGGCATAGTCTGCTCATTCTTATGCTTTTCCATTTTCACAGTATACTGTTCAGGGCCTTCTTGAATAATACTTATCCTGGCACTGTCAGGAGACTGGGTAAGGTTTGATGTCTGCTGCCCAAAACAAGGTGAGAAGGCTAGGCATAATAAAATCAATGATGATAGCAGGTACATGATGATACGTTTTGTAAGGCTCAAGATACCTCTGTCAGCATATCCTGGCATCCCCCTAAGAGGCCAAAATTAAGGCTCGTGGCAGGTAGGCACCGTGACTTGAGGGTCAGTTATCATCGTAAGTTTCTCAAGGTAGTGAGCTTCAATCAGAGGATATCCATGCTCGAGCACGACCTTGCCAACGATTCGATAGCATCCCTTGCCCTCCATGGGATACTTGTCCAGCACTGCTGGAAAATGTACACTGTCAAAATAGTCACCAGCCTGATCCAGCCATGTAGCAAAACACATGTGTCCTCCATTTATGGTGGTGACAGGCTTTCGAAGCACATAGTATCCCAGGATATTGATGATGCGACCTCTGAGCTTTGATAATTCACATGCGAGTAATCGTGAGACAGGAGGGTCTTCCAACAATTCAAATGGATTGCACAGAGGAAACCCCAGGAGCTCCATTTGCTCTCTTGCCATTTCGATCCGGCTGGAATCACAGATCGCCAGCTCGATCCTGGTATCCCTTTCATTACAGAAAAGAGTGCCCTGGTGCACGTCCCTGGTGCTTGCATCCCTGTGATAAAGAAAATACTGAATGAGCTCAGATCGATCCCTTGCCAGATCTCTCAACGCTCCTATGCGAATAA
>JAUILM010000644.1 GCA_030432855.1 Bacteroidia bacterium | reverse complement strand
AAAAAACTTTCATTGATGCTAGTGGACTGTAACACTTATATGGGTCGTATAAATTGGAGCTATTTTGTGCCAGGTCGAATCCTGATGCTGACTCTGCGTCAGTAGAAGCAATACCGCACATAGCCAAGCTACGTAAGGCTATTGATGCCTGTCCCGCACTCACTGCGGGGATGAAGAGCTGGTGCAAAAGAAACCAATTGATACACTCGATTTAAATGTTACAGTCCACTAGTAGTGATTCGACGGTTTTTTCCAATTAGTACGCTTGACCAAGTTTTAACTTTGAAAAAAAAAGGGAATATGAAAATTTGGAATTTATTACTGATGATAAGCCTTACTTGGAACTTAGCTGATGCACAGGTCAATGCTGAGCAGGCCAGTCGGGCGGCCGAAGCCATGGAAAAATTGTCTTTCCTTGCAGGAGAGTGGAGTGGATCCGGCTGGCAAATGAATGAGCAGGGACAGAAAATGCCTTTTAACCAAACAGAAAAAATTGAGTTTCTGGGAGAAGGTCATGTACTGTTGATTCAGGGGCGAGGAATGACTCAGACGGATTCGACTGATGGGGAGGTTATTCACAATGCGGTGGCTATGATCACCCACAACGAAGGCAATGTATATCACTTCGATGCCTATGCTGCCGGGCGTGGAAAAGGCAATCATAGGTCTGAGCTGGTTGAGCCAGGCCATTTCCAATGGTACATGGATACACCCAGAGGTCAAATCAGATACTCCATCACTGTGGATCAGGAAGGACAGTGGAAGGAAACGGGTGAGTTCAACACGGGTTCCTCATGGTTTCCATTTTTTGAAATGATATTAGAAAGGAAATAGAAACATCTATTGAACTTTACCCATAGAAATCAGTTTGCTTTTTCGGCGAATATTGATTTCTTTTGGTGGAATAGACAGTTTGATACATGCAACAATTCTTGAAAGACCTCTTTCCTGAGCTAGCCCCTGACCAGGAATTGATCGAGGAAATAGAAAGGAGATCTTCAGTACGGGAAATTGAGAAAGGAACTACTATCATTGATTATGGATCCTATATTCATTTTGTTCCCCTGGTAGTCAAAGGGCTGGTCAAAGTGATGCGTGAGAATTCAGACGGAAAGGAAGTACTTCTGTATTTTTTGTCGGGTGGTAGTACCTGCGCTGCTACTTTTAGTTGTTGTATGGTACGTAAGCGCAGTGAAGTGAAAGCTATAGCCGAAGAAGATACCACCATCATCATGATCCCCCTGGAAGCTGCCGATGAATGGATGGGCAAGTACACAAAGTGGCGCAATTTTGTCATGAGCATGTATGATCAGCGACTATTTGCTATGATCGATACTGTGGATAAATTGGCTTTTTCCAAACTCGATGAGAAGCTCTGGGACTATCTCACTGAAAGAGTATTGTATACGGATAATCATACCGTTGAAGTTTCACATCAGGAAATTGCCGACGATCTGAACGCCTCACGGGAGGCTATTTCAAGACTCTTGAAAAAGTTGGAAAATCAGGAAAAGATCAAAATCCATCGTAACAAGATCGAACTTCTCGAGCAGCAGGTCACCTAATTCTAAACGAATGGTCTTCTAGCGCTTCTTTCTTTTCCACATAGATCTGTGTGATAGGCATCACTAAATGAGTGACCGTGATCATTTACCTTTGCACCTAGTGAAACACCACGTATCTATGTCAACATTTTATACAGACAAAGAGGACGATGTAATATTGAGAGATCAATTAGCAACGGATCGCACCCGACTCGCTAATCAACGTACACTGCTGGCCTTTATCAGGACAGGACTTTACTTTGGTGTCTCGGCCGTGGCCCTCTGGCAAGTTAAGTCACTGCAGGAAATTCGGTGGCTCACGATCCCTCTCGTGATTTTAGCTATTGTGACGGTAATAAGTGGTGTCATTAATTACATCCTGGTGAATAATAGGATGAAGCATATGCCGAAGACCAGGATAAAAAATGAATCCAAGTCATAAGTATTTAATTGAAGTATATGTCGCTTAAGAATGTCATTCCGGGTCTGAGTTGGCTTAAGAATTATGATCACACGATGATAAAAGGGGACCTGGCAGCTGGTCTCACAGTCGGTGTGATGCTTATACCTCAGGGGATGGCCTATGCTATGTTGGCTGGATTGCCTCCGATTTATGGTTTGTACGCTTCTACAATTCCACTCATAGTTTATGCCTTATTGGGTACATCTCGGCAGCTTGCGGTTGGTCCTGTAGCCATGGTGTCGTTGCTGACTGCTGCTGGCGTATCGGCCTTTGCAGAAGGTGGTACGGAGATGTATATACGCATTGCGATCCTACTGGCCCTGATGGTGGGCTTGATTCAGTTTCTGTTGGGTGTTTTTAGATTGGGATTTCTTGTGAACTTTCTCTCACACCCTGTTATTAGTGGATTTACCAGTGCAGCTGCGCTGATTATTGGATTGAGTCAGCTTAAACATCTGATGGGTGTATCTATTCCACGAACGCACCACGTTTACGAGATACTCTTGTATGCCATTGAGAAATTGGGAGAAACAAACATAGCCACCGTCTTCGTGGGGGTAGGGGGTATTGTCCTGATCCTCTTATTTAAAAAGTACTTCAAGAAGATACCCGGTCAGTTGATGGCAGTGATATTCGGATTGGTAGTTGTCTGGCTATTTAGGTTGGATTCACAGGGAGTCAAAATCGTAGGTGATATTCCCGGTGGATTACCCGGCCTGGGTATTCCCTTACTTGATGTGGATTTAATTCGTCAGTTGATACCCACTGCACTTGCCATTTCTTTGGTGAGCTTTATGGAAAGCATTGCTGTCGCCAAGGCTATTCAGGTAAAACATGGAAATTATAAGGTGGTACCCAATCAGGAGCTCAGAGCACTTGGACTCGCAAATATTGTAGGTTCGTTTTTTCAATCGTATCCGACCACCGGTGGATTTTCAAGGACTGCGGTCAATGACCAGGCGGGAGCTCAAACGGGACTGGCCTCAATCATAAGTGCTGTGCTGATTGTTCTTACGCTTCTATTTCTTACACCTCTTTTTTATTACCTACCGCAGGCGATTCTGGCTTCTGTGATAATGGTGGCCGTATTTGGCCTGATTGATTTTAAAGAAGCCCGGCATCTTTGGCACACGGACAGACGAGATTTTTGGATGCTACTGGTCACTTTTGTCGGGACATTGGCACTTGGAATCGAACAGGGTATCGGACTAGGGGTGGTCCTGTCATTGATCATGGTAGTCTACCAAACTACTATACCGCACTTTGCTACATTGGGACGTGTGCCGGGTACCTCTTTCTTTAGAAATTTATCTCGCTTTGAAAACCTGGAAGAATTTCCTGAAATGCTGATTGTGCGATTTGACGCGAGATTGTATTTCGCGAATATTACTTTCTTCGTTGAAACTATAGAACGCTTGGCAGATGAGAAGGGTGATTCACTGAGAGTGATCTTAGTGGACTGCGAGAGCATTAACAGTTTAGACAGTAGTGCCATTCACGCATTAGAACGAATGATTAGAAAATTTAGAGAGGAGGGTGTGGAAATGTACTTTTCTTCAGTGAAAGGTCCACTCAGAGATTCGCTTCAGAAAGCCGGTACATTGGACCTTATTGGCGATCATGTTTTCATGAGTAATCAGGCAGCTGTAGAATATTTCAAAGCCTGTGTGGAAGAACCCAAACCAGGACGGCCGTACCGTCACTATACGCACCAAACCAATTGATTAAACTATTTAGATTTTTCTAAGTTGACATAATTAGAGTGTGATTCAGATCACGAATAAAGCCCAGAATCCAATTTATCTTTGAAGGGTAAAATAAGTAAGAATGAAAATTGAACAAATTTATACAGGATGTCTAGCTCAAGGAGCTTACTATATCGAAAGTGAGGGAGAAATTGCTATTATCGATCCTCTGAGAGAAGTAGAGCCTTATATTG
>JAUILM010000643.1 GCA_030432855.1 Bacteroidia bacterium | reverse complement strand
ATGGTGGACTCTTTGAGCCCCTGCTTACCGCAGAAGATGCGATCATTTCCGACGAACTAAATCATGCATCGATTATAGATGGCATACGTCTTTGCAAGGCTCAGAGACACCGGTATAAGAACAATGACATGGCAGACCTTGAAGCAAAATTGAAAGAGACTCAGGGCGCCAGACGACGCATGATAGCTACCGATGGGGTATTTAGCATGGATGGCATCATTGCTCAGATTGACAAGATTTGTGATCTGGCAGATAAGTATGATGCCCTGGTGATGATCGACGAATGCCATGCTACCGGGTTTGTTGGAAAAAATGGTCGGGGAACCCATGAATATCGTCAGTCGATGGGTCGTGTGGATATCATTACCGGCACCTTTGGAAAAGCACTGGGGGGAGCTTCCGGTGGATTTACAGCTGCATCAAATGAGATTGTAGAATTACTAAGGCAACGGTCCCGACCCTACTTGTTTTCCAATACACTGGCCCCATCCATAGTAGGAGGATCCATTGCGGTGTTGGACATGCTGACAGAAAGTACCGACTTACGCGATAAGCTGGAGATGAATACCGCCTATTTCCGGAAAGAAATGACAGATGCTGGCTTTGATATTATTCCGGGAGAACATCCCATTGTTCCAATTATGCTCTACGATGCAAAACTGGCGCAAAAATACGCTTCGGCTTTATTAGAAGAGGGCATTTATGTGATTGGCTTTTTCTATCCGGTAGTACCAAAGGACAAAGCAAGAATTCGGGTACAGATCTCCGCAGGTCATGAAAAGGAGGATCTTGATCGTGCCATTGCAGGCTTTAAAAAAGTGCGCGAGCGATTACAGTAACAAGGCATCCACATCAAATCGGTGAGGTTATGCCACATTGATTTACGTAGCTCCGTACATTTTCATAAATTGATGAAAACAAAAAAAGACTGACATGCCTAAAATGCACGTAAATCGCTCTATCAATGTCGACGCCAGCAAAGATCATGTTCTATCCATCGTGAAGGATTTCAATCAATGGCGGACCTGGTCTCCCTGGCTAATTCTGGAGCCAGAAGCTCAAATGACGGTAGCGTCGGACGGAAACTCTTACTCCTGGGAAGGTAAGCGCATTGGATCTGGCGAGATGTCCATAAAGAGGGCCGGAGACAACCAGGTAGATTATGACCTCACTTTTTTGACACCCTATAAATCGCATGCCGACACTGCATTTAAAGTGGAACCACAGGGAGATGGAAGCAAGGTCACATGGCTAATGGATAGTTCGCTGCCATTCTTTATGTTTTTTATGAAAAAGAAAATGGAGGCATGGATCGGAATGGACTTTGAAAGGGGATTGAAAATGCTGAAAGATTATGCAGAAACAGGCAATGTAAATTCTACGTTGGAATTCGTGGGAAATCACTCGTACAAGGGTACAAAATATATTGGGATACGTACAGATACCACCATGAAATCTATTGGAGAAGCTATGCAGGCAGATCTTAATGCTCTGGGTGAATTCTTCAAAGATTCAGATCTGGTAAATGGAGAGGTGTTTGCGCAATATCACAAATTTGACATGGTCAATGGTAAAGTCACATATACCACTGGCATAGGGGTAAGTAATTATCCCGAAAATGTTCCCTCAAGCTGGATAAAAGGCTCAATACCCGCTACTTCAATGCATACGGTGAGACATATAGGTCCGTATGATCATATAGGAAATGCATGGAGTGCCGCACAGAACCTAATGCGTTCCAAGGCGTTTAAACCCAAAAAAGGGATTCATCCCATTGAGTTTTACAAAAATAGTCCGCACAAAGTGGTTCCCGAAGAGCTGGTGACCGACATAAGTTTTGCTTCCAAATAATCGGAGTTCCTAGCCCAGTTCGAAGGTAGTAATTCCAAACACTCGTTGGATTGGAACTTCAGGGGGTGTGCCATAATACATACGGGCACACTCAAATACGTACTCGGCATCGTACTTCCTCACCAATGATACCGCCTGCTCATTAATAATTGGTATATCAATGAATACCGGTGCACCCTTCCCGGCTGTCAGGCATGCTTTATAGAGTTCTTCCGCCGCTTCTCTATTGTCTGCGAATAAAGGACCGATCTTGGCACCAACGGCGGTTTTCCGTAGCACCGCATATCCAAGCAACTGATCTCTCCTGATATAAGTAAATACATGACTATTTTCCATGGAAAGCCAGGCATCCAGGAAAGATGATCTCTCAAATCCGAAACAGGTACGATCATAAGCTTGTACCTGAGCTACGTTGGAAGGCTGAAGTATTTTAATGTAAGGACTAGACGAAAAGGTCTCCCCCATTCTCTGGTATCGCTCATCCCTAAAAGCAATTTCGAATCCTCCCTTTTGATAAAAAGGCTGCATATCCACCACCCCATCCATCCCTATTGATGCATTCTCATCCAGTCGATTGAGCAAGGTGTCTCTGCGTAAATACCAAAGTCTTCTTCCCACACCACTACCCCGATAATCCGGTCGCACTATATATAATCCCATGAATCCAAAAGCACCGCTGTACGATATGATGGCACCCCCAGCTACCATTTCATCATTATCAAAAAGGCCATAAAAGCCATCCGGATCGGTCTTCCAAAAAACCTCCGCATCCGATGGTCCAGGATTCCAGCCTTCCTTAGCGGCCCAATCCACGAGGGTCTTCACACCCTTAAAATCCAGTTTTTTAAAAGCTAATTGCGTGGGGTCAGTCATAGTAAAATGTGGTTTTTGATTTAATGGTCCCATTAAGTGCACGCGAAAGCAAGTCCGCATATTTTATATTATTTTTCACCTTAGGGTGGGGATTACTCGTACTACCACCGCAGGATTGCATTCACATCTGTCATTTTTTCTATATAATTTGCTGACTATCAAGGTGCTAATTCTTCCAACGATTGGAAAAATCAATTGAACTTATTTACGAGCAACAATCTTTAGACTATCAAATATGAGCTGGGTACGCCCCTCAAAACCTGACTCCGAACCGATGATAATCCAAATTGTTCCATTTTCATCTGTCATGGCTCGAAAAGGTTCTTCATTGCCAACCGTTTTTAGCACGAATATTTCTTCATTTGTATCATTAGAAAAATCACCTAAAGTAGCTATATCGGGGCCATCAGTTGACTGATTGCCTTTGTCAATATTGACTAAATACTCGTCATCCATTTGAATCTTCATGGGCTCAATATTCACAGCTCCACCTTTGATAAAAACACTTTCCCCCGGACTTCCTCCTATCCCAACAGTACCATCAGGAACGTCCGTCGCAATGGTCACTTCGAACTCGAAATTGTAAATAGTATTGGATTCTAATCCCGTCAAGTTTTTCTTTAGAAACATGAATAGATCATCACTTACGTTTGTTCCTCCGATCATTATCGCTGCCTCAGAGGTATCTAATGGTTCAGGAAGAGATATCAATTCTGATTTAAAATCAATATCATCTTCCATATTTATGAAATAGTCGGTGTAATCAGCTGTCCACCCCATTTGTCCACTATTAAAATCATAAATAAATTCGATAGGATCACTATTTATTGAATCCATATCTTCCTTAGAGCAGCCAAACAACAGGATTGTTACTAAGAGTGCAAGTACTTGAATTGTATGTCTCATAAAATTTATTCTTCTGTTTTAATTATGAAACGGGCAACGTGATATCATGTTCGGCACTGTAAAATTGTCTTGAAATAATGCCAAACGAAAAAGTTAAAAACTCACATACCTCCTTCATTTGCCAAATATCACACTTCTCAAGTGAAGACGATAAATCTGCAACGACAAAAACTGCCTTTTGCGAAACTGACAGACTGCTCACTGTCACCTACCCACCGTATCTCTGCCCACTGCCAAACTGCCATCTGTAAGGACTGCCTACTGTAAGACTGCAGACTGAATCACTGCCAGCTGATTACCGCCTACTGGGCTTATA
>JAUILM010000642.1 GCA_030432855.1 Bacteroidia bacterium | reverse complement strand
CCCCGAAGCACTCAGATACTTGGCCAGGAAGTACCAAATTGAGATTGAAGAGACGGGTGTTCCCGAGGACTATGAGGAGTCGAAAATGGAAAGGGAGAGTCTCTTCTTAATCAATCAATTTGCTCTCGAATTCTATCAGAAACAGCTCTTCGACACGGACATTGGCAAGAGCGTCGGGCTTAGCTACTTTAGAGAGCGGGGACTCCTTAGGAAAACGATCGACGATTTCGGATTAGGCTATGCTCCAGGTTCACGGGATGCCCTGACAGAAGCCGCCGTCAAAGCCGGATATAAGATCGATTTTCTGAGAAAACTGGGATTGACTACAGATAAGGATCGGGATTTCTTCTTCAATCGGGTGATTTTCCCTATCCATAACCTGACAGGAAAGGTCGTGGCCTTTGCAGGACGACAGCTATCAAATAACAAGAAGTCGCCCAAGTATATCAACTCCAAGGAGTCCGATATCTACCATAAGAGTAAATTTCTGTACGGTGCTCACCTTGCCAAGGGTCCCATAAGGAAGGAAGACCATTGCATCCTGGTGGAAGGATATACCGATGTGTTGGCACTGCACCAATCGGGTATCCGAAATGTCGTGGCTTCCTCTGGTACGGCATTGACCGTAGAGCAAATCAAACTGGTCAAGAGATACACACAACAAATCAAACTACTCTACGATGGCGATACAGCAGGTATCAAGGCGGCGCTGAGAGGTGTGGACCTGGTACTGGCCCAGGACATGAATGTGGAGCTGGTATTGCTGCCGGAAGGTGAGGATCCAGATAGCTATCTCAACAAGGTAGGTGCCTCGGCCTTTAGGGAGTACCTGGAAAAGGAATCCAAGGACTTTATACTCTTCAAAACGGATCTGATCTTGAAAGAGGCAGGTGATGACCCCGTGAAGAAGGCCAACCTGATCAAGGACATCGTGGATAGTCTGGCGCATATACCGGACCCAATCAAAAGAGCGGTCTATGTCCGTCAATGTTCCTCCCTACTGTCCATTGATGAAAACATTCTCATTGCAGAAGTCAACCGGGCGCTTAACAAACAATCACGTGATCAGCGCATAGATAAGATACGGGAAGCGCAACATGACTATGATGTCCGAAAACAACTGCTGGAAAATGAAGCTCGTCTGCAGAAAGCAGATGAAGACAAGAATAAGAAAAAGGTAGCTACTGATCACTACCAGGAAAAGGACATCTTACGACTCCTCATTGTATTTGGGGACCGGATCAAAGAAGAGGATCCAGAAGTCACGGTAGCCGAATACATCCTGTCCAACATTCAGGCAGTGATTACCGAATTCGAAAATGAGACCTATCGTAAAATCGTATTGGAATATGGCCAACGACTATCCCAGCAGCTACCGGTCAATACAGAGTACTTCATAAATCATGCTGATAAAGAAATTAGTGAAATCGCGGTGGAACTATCTTTCCCAGAGCACGAGTACAGTGAAAATTGGCAGAAAATGTGGGGCATCATCTTACAAACTCAACCTATGCCTGATGAAAATGTCATTCAGGACAGTATCCAGGCATTATGGCGTTTTATGCTTCGAAAATACCAGAGATTGATTGAGAAGAATAACGAAAACATCAAGAAGACCCAGTCGGAAGAGGGAAAGGAAACCGAGTTGTTGACCTTCCTTCAAACACATCAGCTATTGATCGAGCAGCGGAATCTGGTAGCTGAAAAGCTCAATAGTGTCGTGCTATAAATAAAAAACACCCGACAACGTACGTGACGGGTGCTCCTAATATTCTTATCTGTTACGAAGGACTAAGCCAGTCGATTGATACAATTCAAATCTTCAAAAGCTTGCTTCAACCGATCCACAAAAGTGATCTCTCCGGCTCGTAGCCATTGACGTGGATCATAAGTCTTCTTATTTGGCTTATCATCACCATCAGGATTACCAATCTGCGCTTGCATATAATCTCTCTTCGCCTCATAGTAGTCTCTGACTCCGACCCAGTAAGCCCATTGCATATCGGTATCAATATTCATTTTAATGGCACCATACTCAATAGCCTCACGAATTTCTTCCTGAGAAGATCCAGATCCGCCATGGAATACGAAGTTGATTGGGTTTTTACCGGTACCAAATTTCTCCTGTACGAAATCCTGAGAATTCTTGAGGATGATCGGACGCAGCTCTACGTTACCTGGCTTATACACACCATGTACGTTTCCGAAAGCTGCAGCAATGGTAAATTTATCGCTGATAGCATTTAATGCTTCATAGGCATAGGCTACTTCCTCTGGCTGTGTATAAAGACGGGCACTATCCACATCTGTGTTATCCACACCATCTTCTTCACCACCGGTGACACCTAGTTCGATTTCTAGTGTCATCCCAATTTTAGACATGCGCTCGTGATACTTTGCACAGATCTCAATATTCTCCTCTATAGGCTCCTCAGAAAGGTCCAACATGTGACTACTATAGAGCGGGTATCCACGAGACTCATAAAATTTCTCACCAGCATCGAGCAGACCGTCGATCCATGGCAGTAATTTCTTGGCACAATGATCCGTATGGAGTACTACAGGTACACCATAGGCTGCGGCCATAGTATGTACGTGCATAGCACCGGAAATACCACCTAATATGGCAGCGTTTTGACCCTCATTGGAAAGACTTTTTCCGGCAAAGAAACTGGCACCCCCATT
This sequence comes from Bacteroidia bacterium, assembly GCA_030432855.1. Taxonomy (GTDB): domain Bacteria; phylum Bacteroidota; class Bacteroidia; order Chitinophagales; family Saprospiraceae; genus JABDMH01. The sequence goes on along the minus strand of JAUILM010000642.1, from coordinate 1,266 downwards.
AGAGAATTGTATCATGACCGGAGAGTTTACAGCCTTAGCGGTCTCCAGTACTGCATTTACTGAATTAGTCCCAACCACATTTACTGCCGGCAGGGCAAAGTTATTTTCATTGGCGTAGTTAAGCAGATCTGTTACTTCCTGCCCATGCAAGACACCTGCTCTGAATTTTTTACTGCTCATATCTGATTTTCTAGTATTTAATAAAGTCTTAGATTATTCCCTGCTCCGTGAGATATCGTTCTGCATCCAGAGCCGCCATACATCCTGTACCAGCTGCTGTCACTGCCTGCCGATACACCTTATCCTGGGCATCTCCACTGGCAAATACACCCGGCACCTTAGTGTGTGCAGTGTCCGGCTTAGTGATCAGATATCCCGTGTCATCCATGTCAAGCCAATCCTTAAACATGTCGGTATTTGGCTTATGTCCAATGGCAACAAAGAAACCCTTGACCGGTATTTCACTTTTTTCACCCGTTTTGGTATTCACAACTCGTACTCCAGTCACTTCCTGTTCTCCCAGAATCTCCTCCGTCTGTGTGTTCCAGTGTATGATAATGTTTTCGGCATTCATGACCCTTTCCTGCATAATCTTTGAAGCCCGCATTTCGTCCCTTCTGACCAGCAGATGTACTTTGGGGCAAAGCTTTGCCAGATAGCTGGCTTCCTCAGCCGCGGTATCTCCTCCTCCAACGACAGCTACTTCCTGCCCTCTGAAGAAAAAACCATCACATACTGCACAAGCTGAAACCCCCATGTTAGTTAACCGTTTTTCGGATTCCAGCCCGAGCCATTTGGCACTTGCACCCGTGGAGATAATAATAGTATGAGCATGTACTTCTGTACCACTCTCGGTCCACACCTTATGGATAGGACCGGATAGATCCACTTTTGATATTAGTTCCATCCGGACATCGGTACCAAAACGTTCTGCCTGTCTTTTAAACAAGTCCATCATTTCTGGTCCCATAATTCCATCCGGAAAACCAGGGTAATTTTCCACATCTGTGGTGATCATAAGCTGACCTCCTGGCTCCTGTCCTGTGTAAAGTACTGGTTTCATCCCTGCCCGGGCCGCGTAAACTGCTGCGGTGTATCCAGCAGGACCTGACCCGATGATCAAACACAATACCTTTTCGACTTCTGTCATCACGTTTATAATTTGAAGCTGCAAAAATAAAAATTTATTAACGTAGCCAGAACTAAAATGAAAATCTCATTAGTTATTTGGCGCATATCTAAACATTAGTTACAATACTTTGGGTT
>JAUILM010000641.1 GCA_030432855.1 Bacteroidia bacterium | reverse complement strand
ATAGTAAATCAATCCAATAGGTTCAACTGACCGGGTGCTGGTTTCTCCATCCCCTCTTCGATATTCCAGATGTACAATATGCTGCTCAGCAATGGCTTGCTGAATAGTGGACAAATGGGCAAAATCATTCTTGACAAAGGGAGGTAACTGCAGCTTAATATTGGCATTTAGCTTTTCCAACTTCTCCTTTTGTGAATCGTGCATCACTGCCCGTACCTTATTCAATGCTTTCGTGTAATGCGCCTTGATAGAAGCGTCGGCAAATCCCTTAATCATCGATTCCATCAATAGCAGGGCATTGGCTTCATCGGATGTAAAACTGACGGGAGGAAGAAAGTATCCGGGCACGATGAAATAACCCCGATGCGGTTCGAAACTGACCGGTACTCCCTGCTCGTTGAGTGCCTTTATATCACGATATACAGTCCTAATGCTGATATCGTATTGATCTGCAATCTGTTCAGCTGATAAAAACTTGCGTGACTGCAACATCGTCAGAATGCCGAAAAGACGATCAATTCGATTCATATCACCAATGTATGATTCTTATCCGAAAGAACTATTGTAATTGTGAATATGCACTATCAAGGCGAAGACATCGAAATAGTTACCAGAGAATTTTTTTTGACGCATTCGTACAATCGACAGACATAGCGAATAAATAAGTTTGAAGAGATTTTACCCAAGCATCAATCTGAAATGTAAACGACTGCATACAAGACATAATGAGATGATAAAAGAGTCTTATAGTTTTCCAAAATGATCTGGATGAAAAATATAATAATTAATCTATTTTATTTAAGCATTGTTAATATATCTGTCGCTCAGGAAAATATAAACTATTCAGCCTCCATGATAGCTATGTGGGGAAGTGACACAGCATGCATAGAGACTTTCACCATAGCTGGCAATCAATTATTTGGACATGCAATCCAACTATTTCCCGAACCTGTGTACAAGGTCTTTAATTTTCAGTATCAGGACGACGGATCACTTGAACAGTTTACCCTTCAATTTTATGATCTAGAAAATACATCAACTCCGGTAGCATCATCGACAGGTCTTCCATACAGTATTACGATGATTGATAAGAATGGAGTAATTCACTTCAAGACGGTGGATCAGGATGGAGCGAAAGATTGGATACATCAGGCACCTCGAATGGACTATTTTGGTGGTTGGATTCCAGTCCTGGGGCAATGGGAGTGGCTAAGTCATCTCACGGCTCAAAATAGAATAACAAGTCCCCTCAAGTTCTTAAACTATGTGGTGGGTGTCTATGAACTCGAAATGAAGAAAATAGACGATAAGAAGATTCAATTTATCACGGATATTTCTGCTGTTCCAATAGATTTTGCACTGGATAAAAATGCTCGAATCGAAGGCATTGATGGTACAGCCTCCCCCTGGAATTTTCTAATACATCGTACCGAAGAACTTTTGAACATACATTCCTATGCAAGACAATTTGCAACAAAAGAAGTCCTGGGTAATCCATCTCCATACGAAACAATCGAACATCAGGTCGCTGACATCAACATACAGATTTCTTATGGAAGGCCCTCTATGCGGGGTCGAAAGATATTTGGTCACATTGTACCCTTTAATGTGGTCTGGAGAGCAGGTGCAGGAGCTGTCACCCGAATTAGCTTCGACAAAGACATCACTTTAGCTGATCAACGCATTCCAGCGGGATCATACAATCTATATGCTTTGCCAGAGCAAGAACACTGGACGTTAATTTTTAATACGGAAGAAAATGCCTGGGGAAGTGCACATCATGCAGCCTATGATGTATACAAAGTAAAAATGAATGTCTCAGCCGTAGATGAGGTCATCGATCCGTTCACTATCTCCATTGAGGAAAAGTCTGGAAAATCTGTACTCAGTATGCAGTGGGAGAAAACCGATGCATGGGTGGAAATAAGGAAGTAACACAGTAGAAAATAAAATAGCCCAAATCACAACTTACAAATAAAGCCATGAAATATTTCATCGCCATCTTAATCCAGATCACTTACCTAACCATTCAAATCTCTTACGGCCAAAACACATGTAGTACTGCTAACCCCATAATTCAAGCTTGCTTTATACCCAGTGAACAGTCACTAACTCTATTATACGATACTTCCAATTGCGGAGAATTCGGAAGCTTTCCTCCAGGTACTATCTCTGACATTTGGTTTACATTGTCTCTTTCGGAAGCAACGACTTATGCATTTTCATCAAGTGATTTACACCCGTTTGCAATAGCAATTGCCGAAATATTTACAGGATCCTGTAATAATCTTACCTATTTATCATGTTCAGAATTCCCTTCGGATACTAATGAAATAATTTTACCATCAGGATTGATTACCATTCGCGTAATTTACCAAAACGATCTGCAAATCAACTTGTGCATGGGTCCAGTGAGTGATGGTGGCTGCTCCTCCCCCATTCTCATCGATCCTCCCCAAGACGTAAGCGCGTGTGAACAATACACCCTTCCTCCCATTACGGGTACCAATTTAACTGGGAATCAAGCGTATTACTCTGGTAGTGGTGGGACAGGGACTATGTATGCAGCGGGAGAGATCATAGATATCTCATCTATACTATTTGCTTATGATAGTGACGGTACATGTTCTACTGAAGAATCCTTTGAGATTTCGATCGAAAATGGAGGTAGTCTTTTTCAATCGGGCATTGGACTTGGCCTGGAGTCGTCATGGTTCAGTAACCTAAATTGGGGAGTAATTGTAGACCCACCCACAGTATGCGATGATGTTATCATCCGGTCCGGAACGCATACGATTGTGGATGCCCATCCAGAATCAGCAGTCTGCCGTACCCTGGAAGTTGAATTGGGTGCTGATTTTGAAGTAGAATTGGGAGGGGTTTTAAGCGTGGGAAATAAATAAATAGAAATGGAGAAATCACTACTATTCACGACCCTTTTTTAAAGGAGTCTCACTGATCCAGACTGCTTTCGTCTCAAGGTTCTAACTTTTTAAAGGTGGTGATAAGGGATCTCAATGAAAGAGCCCTTAGTAAGATAGGAAGTAGATGTCAGAGATCTTAAATACACTGCCTAATTATCACATAAATTCTGGTCCGGTCTGTCAAGGAAATCCTACTTCACTTTCTGAAAATAGATATCAAATATCGTTTTCTCGTTCTCGGTAAATAATCGAAAGGTCGCCTCGTGATTAGTGAGAATGTCACGTATCAGAGTCAGACCAATTCCCTGACCATTTTGTTTTGTACTAAAGAAAGGAGTAAAGATTTCATTCTCGTATTCCGGATCGATCCCTTTGCCATTATCTATGATTTGTAAGTGCGGACGACCTTCATTCAGATTCAATAGGACCTCAATGATTCCATCACTTTTACTAGTTTCACTAATAGCTTCCTGTGCATTCTTAATAATATTAATCAGTACTTGTCTGATTAATACGGGATCAATCAGCGCATAAATATCATCCTCGACTTGATTTTTCAACTCAATTTCCAAATCATTTAAAAGAGGCCTATAAAGTGATATTACATCTTCCACCAGAAGTGACATGTTTTGACGAGAACATGAGGGAGAAGGTAGTCTTACCAGATCCGCAAAATTACGCATGAATACATTTAGTTGCTCATTCCTTTCCTGAGCTATTGTAAGTCCTTCCCGATAATCCTGATCCCCCTGTGACGAGATATGACTAATTACGGAGTCGATAATGGAATTCACAGGGCCTATTGTATTATTTACCTCATGTGCCATCATGCGGATGACCTTACCGTACGATTCCTTCTCACTTTTCAATATCTCGCTTGTCAGGTCCTGGATAATGAAATAGCGTCTATTAAATCCCATATGTAAGAAAGAAGAAGACTCCACCCTGTATTTTCTGGCGCTACCGATAGTTACTACTTCACTTTTATTTTCTTCCAACCTTAAGAATTCACTCCACTGAATTCCTTCTTTAGAAAGTTCGTCCA
>JAUILM010000640.1 GCA_030432855.1 Bacteroidia bacterium | reverse complement strand
TCAAATATGCTGAGCGGAAGGATGTACTTCTGGTACATGCTGCAGGCAACAGTAGTCAAAACAATGACGAAGAGCCAAATTTTCCGAATGCTACTTTTGATGAGTACAAACCCTGGTTCAGTAAGAAAAGAGCACAGAATTGGATCGAGGTGGGTGCGCTAAGCTGGAGAAAAGGGGAAGACATGGTCGCCAGTTTTTCCAATTATGGTAAGAACAACGTGGATTTATTTGCCCCCGGCCAGGACATCTACTCTACAGCTCCCGATGGAGAATATAAAAATGCCAGTGGCACCAGTATGGCATCACCGGTAGTAGCCGGAGTGGCCGCCATTCTACGTGCGCACTTCCCCAAGCTCTCTGCCAAAGAAATAAAGGAGATTTTGGTGGAAAGTAGCGTAACCGTTGATCTGCAGGTCAAAAAGCCAGGCAGTAGCGAACTGGTCCCATTCAGTGAATTGAGTTCTAGCGGAGGGGTAGTAAATGTACGCTCGGCATTGCGCAAGGCATTTGAAATCACAAATAAGGGAAAGAATAAAGGAAGCCAGGCAAGACCCGCTCAAGGCTCTGATAAAGGCAGAGCGTAGTCGTCAGGGAGACTGATGGTCAATATATCCGGATATCCTTGATGGGATCGCCCGGAAGGTCTTCGTTGAGTAGAGAAAGAAGTTTGGGCTTGCCATAGAGCAGTTCCTGTCGCAGTGGTGCAGAGGAAATTTTCAGGGTTAAGATTCCATTCCTGAATTTCATATCGGAGGTATACTGGGCTATGGTGCTCCCCATATTGACATTCCAAATTGATTTAATCTCCTCCAGTAAGTACTTATCCTTGATGGGTTTAGACTGTACGAATTGTCGAAGGAGATCACCTAACTTTTGTTCATTCTGACTCATCTGTTTCAGGTTTTTTACCGATGATCTCAATATACCGTGTAGTTACATCCAGCGATTTAAGTAGAGGCTCTATGCGATCCTTTTGAGTATCTGTGATGAAGATCTGACCAAAATTAGACTTAATCACGATTTGGAGCAAGTGCGCCACTCGATTTAAGTCAAGTTTATCAAATATATCATCTAATAACAGAATGGGCTGAAATCCCGAGATTGAGGACATCCACTGATATTGCGCCAGTTTCAGGGCAAAGACTAATGACTTCTTCTGACCCTGCGACCCGAAGGTTCGGGCTGCCTTACCATCAATCTTCAATTCCAGTTTATCCTTATGCGGTCCCTTGCTGGTTCTACCGGACATTCGATCCCTTGCGGCCGAAGATTGCACCATGGTGAGGTAATCCGAGTCATCCAGATCTGCATGAAAGCTTAATGTGATGCTTTCATGGGCATTAGATACTTCTTCGTATGCTTTATTGACCAGGGGACCAAAAACCTGGAAAAATTCCTTTCGATATTGATGAATGCTCTGAGCAGGTTCTTGCATTTTCTGGCTATATACCTCCACCAAATCATCATTTTTCTTCCCCTGCTCCAGGAGGGACTTGAGCAATGCATTGCGTTGTCTTAGGAGACGATTGTACTGTAGGAGGGCATTCAAATAGCCGGGATAGATTTGTGATAAAGTCCCATCAATAAATCGCCTGCGATCGGTGTTGCCTCCATTCACCAGCAGTATATCATCTGGTGCAATCATAATACAAGGCATAAAACCGATATGATCGGAAAATTTATCACAGGGATGCCCATCGACCTCAAGAATCTTCTTTTTTCCCCGCTGCAATTTTGCCACGATCAGATGCTCCTTCGTCTTCATCAGGCTCCCTTCTAGTCTAAAAAAAGAGGTCGCGGCGCGAATCAGCTGTTGATCTGTGATCGAGAAGAAACTCTTGGTCATGGACAGCATGTAGATGGCGTCCAGGAGATTGGTTTTACCGGCACCATTGAGACCGTGGATCACATTCAATTGCGATGAGAAATCGAAGGAAGCTTGCTCGTACGATTTAAAATTGTGCAGTGTGAGACGTTGCAAATGCATTGCCTCAAAGATATCAATTGGTGTTAATACGTTTAGCCAACTATATTAAGCAAACACCTTTTTCAAGCCCTCACCAAACTTCATCACATCATTCATTTGGCCGGTGCTGATTCTACACCAATCCGTCAGTGGAGGAAACGGCCTCCCTACTTGCACATCCTGTGCTTTCATTTTATCAATTAGCTTTCCGATCGGCATTCCCGAATGAAAGAATACAAAGTTTGTGTGGGATTTCACGTATTTCAAACCCAACTCATCAAAGAGCTCGTACATGTATTCCTTGGCTTCCAGATTCTTAGCAAGACTGGTATTGTAAAACTGCTGATCCTTCAGAGCCGCCTTTGCTGCATAAACCGCCAACATATTGGTAGAGGCCATGGCATTGGGTCGAATGCGGTTAGCAATATCCGGCCTGGCAATGAGATAACCCACCCGCAATCCTGCAAGACCATACACCTTTGAGAAAGTCCTGCTAACAATCACATTAGCTCCTTTTTTCACCAATGATGTCATAGTGGGATAGTCTTCCTCGGTAATAAACTCACCATAGGCTTCATCCGAAAATACGATCGTCCTTCTAGAAAGACTTTCACAAAAATCTTCAATACGCTCCCTGGGTATGAGGGTGCCTGTTGGGTTATTGGGATTGCAAACGAAGACCAATCGGGTATTGCCCGTAACGCGTCGATCCATTTCCTCCAGGTCGTGTTCGAGCTTGTCATTGAGGGGCACTTTATTGATATAGGCGCCAAACTGTTCTGCATAGCTTAACAGTGACAGGTAGGTTGGGTCAGGACTCACGATTTCGCCCCCTTTCCATCCATAGGTCAATCCGGTTGCTTTTAATCCCTCTGTAGAACCACCAGTCACTACAATAGAACTGGCATCGACTCCCTCCTTTTCTGCGATATCTTGTTGGAGTTCGGCAATCCTGGCAAAAGGATATTGATGCGAAGATTCCATAAAGGCCTGAATCACGGCCTCTTTGACCATTTCAGAGGGACCAAATGGATTTTCATTGTAGCAGAGTCGGGCCGGTGTAGCAGTTGGATTTGGGCCAAAAGATCCTGCCCAGGTTTCCGATGGAGACAAGAGAGTGGCTGATCCTGCCAATCCGGTAAGTTGTAACCATTTTCGTCGATTCATGACATATTGATTTTTACATTTAACAGTTGCTTGCTTATTGATGATATAAGGTACAGAAAATGATGCGCGGTTTGTGGCTATACACAGCAGAGTAAGAAAAATCTCAAAAAAAAGTCAGCGTTTCTATACAAATTGGTCTCATATTCGTTAAGCTAGTAAGTCAGTTGATTATTTTTCATGAAAATCGGATATCGAAATCCTGCTTTACCTGAGTTGTCACATCAATGGAATGTCTTCCAGGATCGCTCCAAAGAAATGCTGGAGCAGCTACGACAGTTCGGTTTTCAAATAGATGATATCCGATGGGAAAGACTTTCGAAAGTTGATACCTATAAATTCTGCGCTCGTTATATTAATGCCGATCGCATCATTAGTCTTTCTCTGATTACCAATAAATATCAGGATGGAGCCGTATCCATGTTAGTCTATCCGCGATCAAGCACCAAGCGAAAGTTTATCAATATCTACAAATACCTGCGAAAGCATTTTGGCATGGTGAACAGAAAGTCCTTATTTCTAAATAGATATCACGGGGACTTTTCTGAGCGATTACAAAAGGTATTTTATTCATACGCGCGATTCAGCCAATTCTACTTTCAAAGTATTTTGCAAGGCATCCTTTGGGAAGATTACGCAGAAGAGGAAACCACACCGTAACTGAGAATTTACAATTAATTCAAGCTCAAGTCCGATCTTTGCGCAATGGTACGGATGTCCTTGAGATTCATTTTCGCTAGTGTAATTCTGATTTTTCTCTCGTGTGATAAAAGTCAGCGGTCTCCCATTACTCAGGATTCTGTCAAGGATAGATCACTAATACTTATTTCGCTGGATGGATTTAGA
>JAUILM010000011.1 GCA_030432855.1 Bacteroidia bacterium | reverse complement strand
GGAACTGCTGTGTTAAAGATCACCCTACCTACGGTAGTTTGAATCACCTTCGTCACTAATTCACCATTCTCGTCTTCCACTCTGGCTTTCACCTTGATGGGAGCATGCAGGCCAATACTATTTTCATTGAAGGCGATTTCTACTTCCTCTGTAGAATAGAAGGTTGGAATCTTATCTGCAGATCCATTTTCAGGCGTTCTTTCTTTACTGAGATAGTACAGACCCAAAACCATGTCCTGAGAAGGCAACGCAATGGGAGATCCGTCCTGAGGATTCAAAATGTTGTGTGAAGAGATCATCAGGATCTGAGCTTCCAGGATTGCAGCCTGACTCAAAGGTAAGTGAACGGCCATCTGGTCACCATCAAAGTCGGCGTTGAACGCACCACATACCAATGGATGCAGCTGAATCGCTTTACCTTCAATCAATTTGGGCTGGAAAGCCTGAATAGAAAGTCGGTGAAGCGTCGGAGCCCGGTTAAGAAGTATCGGATGCCCTTTCAGTATATTTTCAAGGATTTCCCATATTACCGGATCCTTCTTGTCAACCAGTTTCTTGGCTGATTTAACGGTTTTGACGATCCCTCGTTCTATGAGTTTACGTATGATAAATGGCTTGAACAATTCCGCAGCCATACCCTTCGGCAAACCACACTCATGTAGCTTGAGGGTAGGTCCCACCACGATAACTGAACGACCAGAATAGTCAACCCGCTTACCCAGAAGGTTCTGTCGAAATCGTCCCTGCTTTCCTTTCAGGATATCACTCAAAGACTTTAGTGGACGTCCACCTTCAGCTTTTACAGCATTTGATTTCCTTGAGTTATCAAAGAGAGAATCAACTGCCTCCTGAAGCATACGCTTCTCATTTCGGAGAATCACCTCAGGTGCTTTGATCTCCAGCAATCGCTTCAAGCGGTTGTTTCTGATGATCACACGTCGATATAGGTCATTGAGATCCGAGCTTGCAAATCGTCCACCATCCAGAGGAACCAACGGTCTCAGTTCAGGTGGTACAACTGGCAGGTACTGGATAATGGCCCATTCAGGACGATTTTCAATACGGGTTTGTCCATCACGGAACGCCTCCACAACACGCAGACGTTTTAAAGCCTCAGATTTACGTTGTTGAGAAGTCTCTGTAGCTGCCTGATGTCTCAAGGCATAGGATAGTTCATCCAGATCCAATCGCATTAACAACTCTCTCACCGCCTCAGCTCCCATCAAAGCAATAAACTTGTTGGGATCCTCATCTTCCATTAGTTGATTTTCGCGCGGCAATGACTCAAGAATTTCAAAATACTCCTCTTCAGTCAGCAGGTCCATCTTGGCAATACCTTCAGGCTCCTTTACACCAGGCTGTACAACCACATATCGCTCATAGTAGATGATCGATTCCAGTTTCTTGGAAGACAGCCCCAACATGTATCCAATCTTGTTGGGTAGTGACTTGAAAAACCAGATGTGTACAACAGGGACTACCAGCTTGATGTGACCCATTCGCTCACGGCGAACCTTCTTTTCTGTCACTTCCACTCCACATCTATCACAGACGATCCCTTTATATCGGATACGCTTGTACTTTCCACAGTAGCATTCATAGTCCTTTACCGGACCAAAAATACGCTCGCAGAACAAACCATCACGCTCAGGTTTATATGATCTATAGTTAATGGTTTCAGGTTTCAACACTTCACCATACGATCGCTCAAGGATGTCGTCCGGTGAGCAAAGACTGATCGTGATACTATCAAAATCAGCTTTTTGTTTATTTAGAGATTTCTTAAAAGACATATGTATGACTTTTCGAGAGCGTTATTAATCAAATTTCACATCGAGTGCCAATCCTCGCAATTCATGAATCAATACGTTGAATGATTCAGGAATGTTAGGATCGGGGAGGTTGTCACCTTTGACGATAGCTTCGTAGGTCTTAGCCCTACCGATGATATCATCAGACTTAATGGTCAACAGCTCCTGCAGGATGGTTGAAGCACCAAAGGCCTCCAGTGCCCATACCTCCATCTCACCAAATCGCTGACCTCCAAACTGAGCCTTACCTCCGAGTGGCTGCTGCGTAATCAGTGAGTACGGTCCGATAGATCTTGCGTGCATCTTATCATCCACCATGTGTGACAATTTCAGCATGTAGATCACACCCACCGTGGCTTGCTGATGGAATCGGTCTCCGGTACCCCCATCGTACAGATAGGTTTGACCCAAACTTGGCAAGTCAGCCTTCTCACAGAAGGTATCGATTTCATCCAGGGAGGCACCATCGAAGATCGGAGTGGCAAATTTGACACTCAGTTTTTCACCGGCCCAGCCGAGTACAGTTTCAAATATCTGTCCCAGGTTCATCCGAGAAGGTACCCCTAGTGGATTCAATACGATATCTACAGGCGTTCCATCCTCCAGGAATGGCATATCTTCCACACGTACTATTCGTGACACGATACCTTTGTTACCGTGACGACCAGCGAGTTTATCACCCACTTTCAGCTTACGCTTCTTCGCCATGTACACTTTAGCGAGCTTGAGTACTCCGGCAGGTAGCTCATCCCCTATCGAGATATTGAACTTCTCCCGCTTGTATCGTCCGATCTCTTCATTGACCTTGATACTGTAGTTGTGTAGCAGTCTGGCGATCAGTGCATTAGTCTTATCATCTTCGGTCCAGTTGCCATAGTCAACCACACTGAAGTCAATGTTTTTCAGTACGGTCTTTGTAAGCTTAGTTCCTTTCTTTACCAGCTCTTCGTTATAGATACTCTTGATACCTTGAGATCCAGAACCGTCAACCAGTGCATTCAGTTTGTCCACCAGCAGTGTCTTCAGCTCATTTAAAGCAATGGCATGCTGATCATCCAATCTTGAAAGCAGGTTCTTTTCCTGAGCTTTCTTGGTCTTATCCTTTTTCGCTCTGGCAAATAACTGCTTATCGATGATCACCCCTTTGGTCGATGGAGGTGCCTTCATAGAAGCATCTTTTACATCTCCCGCTTTATCACCAAAGATGGCGCGAAGCAGTTTTTCCTCTGGTGTAGGATCAGATTCACCTTTAGGTGTGATCTTACCAATCAGAATATCACCTTCACGCACCCACGCTCCGATACGGATGATACCGTTTTCATCGAGATCCTTGGTGGCTTCCTCACTTACGTTAGGTATGTCATTCGTCAATTCCTCCTCACCCAATTTCGTGTCACGCACATCCATTTCGAAGTGCTCGATATGAATCGAGGTGAAGATATCTTCGCGTACTACTCTTTCTGATAGTACGATGGCATCCTCAAAGTTGTAACCCTTCCAGGGCATGAAAGCCACTTTCAGGTTTTGACCCAATGCCAATTCTCCATCTTCCGTTGCGTATCCATCACAGAGAATCATGCCTCTGGTCACACGCTGCCCTTTCCGCACAATTGGCTTCAGGTTGATACATGTACCCTGGTTCGTTCTTCTGAACTTTGTAAGGTCATAGGTCTTGAGATTATTCTCAAAAGACACTAATTGATCTTCCTCTGTTCTATCGTATCTGATTACAATGCTATTGGCATCGACATATTCGATCACACCATCTCCCTCTGCATTGATCAGCATTCGGGAATCCTGCGCTACTGTTGCTTCAAGACCGGTACCTACAATAGGAGATCTCGGTCGGAGAAGCGGTACTGCCTGCCGTTGCATGTTAGATCCCATCAGGGCACGGTTAGCATCATCATTCTCAAGGAATGGAATAAGTGAAGCAGAAACGCCCACAATCTGGTTAGGAGCTACATCCATGTACTCAACCTCTTCAGGAGCCAGTACCGGGAAGTCACCATGCTCACGACACTTGATCCTTTCAGATACGAATGTGCCATCATCACCGATTTGTGAGTTGGCCTGAGCAATTCGTTTAAAGTCTTCTCCTTCTGCAGAAAGGTATTCAGCTTCTTGCTTCATATTGAGCTTTCCTTCTTCCACCTTTCTGTAAGGCGTCTCCAGAAATCCCATTTTGTTCACTTTTGCATGCACGCAAAGTGTGGAGATGAGTCCAATGTTAGGACCTTCCGGTGTCTCAATAGTACAGAGTCTACCATAGTGACTATAATGTACGTCACGTACCTCAAATCCGGCGCGCTCCCTTGACAAACCACCAGGCCCCAGTGCAGAAATTCTACGCTTATGCGTAATTTCTGACAGAGGGTTAGTCTGATCCAGGAACTGCGATAGCTGACTGGTTCCAAAGAAAGAGTTGATTACGGAGGAAAGTGTTCGGGCGTTGATGAGGTCAATCGGAGTGAAGACCTCGTTGTCCCTTACATTCATACGCTCCCGGATCGTTCTGGCCATCCTGGCAAGACCTACACCAAACTGCGCGTATAGCTGCTCTCCCACAGTACGTACTCGTCGATTGCTAAGGTGGTCGATGTCGTCCAGCTCAGCTTTCTGGTTTGTCAGACTCACGAGATACTTAACAATCTCGATAATATCTTCCTTAGTGAGGATAAGCGTTTCGGGATCGATCTCCAAGCCCAGTTTTCGGTTGATTTTGTATCGACCTACCTCTCCAAGATTATATCGCTTGTCTGAGAAAAACAGCTTATCAATGATACCACGAGCAGTTTCTTCATCTGGTGGATCAGTTCCTCTCAGTTGGCGATAGATATGTTGTACTGCTTCCAGTTCGGAGCTGGAAACGTCTTTTTGCAATGTGTTGTAAATGATAGAATAATCTTCATCGATATCATCTCGCTGAAGGATGACGGTATCGACATCCGCTTCGAGAATTTCTTCGATATGCTCTTCTTCAAGAACGATATCTCTTTCGAGGATGATTTCATTTCTTTCGATTGATACTACCTCACCGGTATCTTCATCTACGAAATCCTCTACCCACTTTCTCAATACCCGGGCAGCCAATTTACGACCTACCGCATTCTTCAGGGTTTTCTTGTCTGCTTTAACCTCTTCGGCAAGACCAAATAGATCCAGAATTTCCTGGTCTGAATCATAACCGATCGCGCGCAAAAGAGTAGTTACCGGGAATTTCTTCTTACGGTCGATGTAAGCATACATGACTGCATTAATATCGGTAGCAAATTCCATCCAGGCACCCTTGAAAGGGATGACTCTGGCAGAGTGAATCTTGGTACCGTTGGGGTGGAAACTTTGACTAAAGAAAACACCAGGAGAACGATGAAGCTGTGATACGATAACACGCTCAGCACCATTGATCACAAAAGTACCTTTGGGTGTCATGTAGGGAATGTTTCCAAGGAAAACATCCTGCACGATAGTTTGGAAATCTACATGCTCCTCATCGTTACATGACAGCCTCAACTTGGCTTTCAAAGGGACACTGTAGGTCAACCCACGCTGCATACACTCCTCTATGGTGTAGCGGGGCGGATCAACGAAATAGTCAAGAAATTCTAAAACGAAAATGTTTCGGGCATCGGTAATGGGAAAATTTTCTTGAAAAACCCGGTAGAGCCCTTCATTAGTCCTGTTATCGGGAGTAGTTTCCAATTGGAAAAACTCCTGGAAAGACTTTATTTGGATTTCGAGCAGATCAGGATAATCTGAGGCCAAATGAATCTTACCAAAATTAACTCGACCGTTTTTCTTAGCTACAACATCCGTTGTCATTCTGGATAATTTTTAAGTGATCAAACGAAAGAGGCTTTCCTCCTGCTATACTTATATGACGATAGGCTTAGCCCGGTGTTGCCACCAGGCTAAGCCTAAATATTGCTCATATGCTTCTAAAGAAACTGTAAATGGTGTAAAGTTAACTTAGTACTAATTACTTAAGTTCAACCTCAGCACCTACAGCTTCTAATGCAGCTTTTAAACTTTCTGCTTCTTCTTTTGGAGCACCTTCCTTAATAACACAAGGAGCACCGTCTACTAGATCTTTAGCGTCCTTCAGACCTACACCGAGAAGAGATTTAACTTCCTTTACAACTTTGAGCTTACCAGCACCAGCAGAATTCAACATTACGTCAAATTCAGTTTTCTCTTCGGCGGCAGCACCACCGTCTCCACCAGCTGGACCTGCTGCAACAGCTACCGCAGCAGCTGCAGGCTCAATTCCGTACTCATCTTTAAGGATAGTTTTCAACTCACTCACTTCCTTAACAGTGAGGTTAACCAATTGTTCTGCTATAGCACTTAAATCTGCCATCTTACTTTTTTTAAATTTTCAATGAAATATATGCGATATAAAAACTTGGAAGCCATAATTAATTAAGACTCAGCTCGCTCTTCCATGGTGGACAAAAGTCCCATGATGGTAGAGCCTCCCGACTCGAGTCCCGAAAGAACACTCTTGATCGGAGAATCCAACAAACCGATGATTTCTCCCAGCAGTTCTTCCTTTGATTTTAGTTTAGATAGTGTATCCACCTGATCATCTCCAAAGAATACATCGGTATCAATGTATGCAGCTTTGAGGATCGGCTTTTCGTGATCTTCTCTAAACTCTTTAATGATTTTTGCAGGAGTACTTGCCGTCTCGGTAAACATGATAGCTGTAGGACCTTTTAGTGCATCATACAGTTTATCAAATCCACGGTCTGCAGACAATGCCTGCATTGCTTTTATTGCCAGCTTGTTCTTAACTACTTTCAATTCAACTCCCTTCTCGTAGCATTTTGCTCGCAGAGCATTTACATCCGCTACAGTCAGTTCTGAAGAGTCTGTTAAGTAGAAAAAATCGTTGTTTTTGAATTTTTTCTTAAGAACTTTTACTGCTTTCGCTTTTTCTGTTCTTGTCATCTCTTTTTGTATTTACTGATAAGGGAATATGATTAAATCTTAGTAGAAATCGGCACTCCAGGACTCATCGTACTGGCTGCAGTGATTGACTTCAGATACGTACCTTTTGCTGATGAAGGCTTCATCTTGATAATCGTATCCAGCACCTCTTTTGCATTGTCCTTCAGCTTATCAGCGCTGAATGAAACACGACCTACAGAAGCATGAATGATTCCATACTTGTCCACTCTAAAGGCGATCTTACCACCTTTGACATCACTTACAGCAGCACCAATATTAGGAGTTACCGTTCCGGTTTTTGGATTCGGCATAAGACCACGAGGTCCCAGAATTCGTCCTAAGCGTCCTACCTGAGCCATCACGTTAGGTGCAGCGACCACGACATCAAAGTCAGTCCATCCACCCTGAACCTTGGTGACCAGCTCATCCAGTCCCACATAGTCAGCGCCTGCTTCCTTAGCTTCTTCTTCCTTATCAGGAGTACAAAATACCAAGACACGCTTGGTTTTTCCCGTACCATGAGGTAAAGTCACAGTGCCTCTCAGTGCCTGATCCGCTTTTCGGGGATCAATACCCAGACGAATGTGAAGGTCAACAGAGGCATCAAATTTTGCCACGTTCACTTCCTTGACTTTAGCCATGGCATCATCCAGAGTGTAGGCAGTTGATTTGTCAATGAGCTTTTCAACTGCTGCTCTACGTTTTGATAATTTTGCCATAATATTACGAGGTTGTTAGCGTCATCGTCTCCATGGCGATGACTCCCTTCTTTAAAAAATTGATTTACTCTTCTTCTTCAGTGAAAGGTGCAGCACCCGTGATGGTCACACCCATACTTCTAGCGGTACCAGCTACCATTTTCATAGCTGATTCGATTTTGAATGCGTTGAGATCTGCCATTTTATCTTCAGCAATCTCCCGTACATCATCCCAGGATACTTTGCCCACTTTTAAGCGGTTAGACTCCGGAGATCCTTTCTTCAACTTTGCTTTCTCGAGCAGTTGTACCGCCGCAGGAGGTGTTTTGATAATGAATTCAAAGGACTTATCCTTATACACAGTGATGACCACCGGACAAACCTTGCCTTGCATTTCCTGGGTTCTGGCGTTGAACCGCTTACAGAACTCCATGATGTTGACACCCTTCGCACCTAATGCAGGACCTACAGGAGGTGCAGGATTTGCTTGTCCTCCACGCACTTGCAGTTTTACTAAAGACTCTACTACTTTTGCCATTTTTTAATCGACTTCTCTTGCTTTATGTTTGCTTTTCGACTTGCATGAAGTTTAACTCAACTTCAGTTCCACGTCCAAAAATTTTGACAATTACCTTCAGTTTCTTCTTCTCCTCGTTTACTTCCTTGATATCCCCTACGAAGTTGTTGAAAGGACCATCAATGATCTTGATCGTCTCACCTTCGAGAAATGGTTCTATCATAATTTCTTCTCCTTCCTCTGACTCATCCGCTTTACCCAACATTCTATTGGCCTCTGCCTGCTTCATGGGAATGGGCGTATTGCCGCCGAGAAAATTGATCACATTAGTCATACCCGAAATCGTCTGAATCATCTCCCCCGAAAACTTCTCAGGAAGTGTTTCGATGAGGATGTAACCCGGAAGGATGTTGCGCTCCTGAATTACCTTCTTACCATTTCGAATTTTATATACCTTTTCTGTAGGTACGACGATTTGACTGATCACTTCTGACCAACCGGATCGCTTCACTTCCAGCTCAATTCTTTCCTTTAACTTTCGTTCCTTACCACTGATGACTCTGAGCGAGTACCACTTTCGTTCGTCTGACATAATTAGATTTTAGATTCCGTAAATTATGTCAACAATCTGGCGAGAAAGCGTGTCAATCAGAAATACCAATAAAGCGATAATCACTGAAGCAACCAATACCAAAATGGTGCTACTCTGGAGATTTGGCCAGGTGGGCCAAGTCACTTTATTGATGAGTTCGTTATAGCTTTCCTTTACACTTAGTATCAATCGTTGCATGACAAGTGATTTCAAATTTTACTGACACCGCAGTGTCATCATAACATTAGCACGGGCAGGAGGACTCGAACCCCCAGCCTACGGTTTTGGAGACCGTCGCTCTACCAGTTGAGCTATGCCCGTTTATGAAACTTTCTATCATCTGGATGATTCAATAACGAATCACCGGCGAAGTCTCTATATCGTTTTTCGTCCTTTCACCGAATGCCTTTGATTCGGGTCATTTTTTGACGAAGCTTTCAAAAAAGGGAAATTAAGCACCCTCACGGATGCTTAATTTTCCAACATTTTATCTAAATCAATTTTCAGCTTGACTACTCAAGAATCTCAGTAACCTGACCGGCACCTACGGTTCTACCACCCTCACGGATAGCGAATCGAAGACCTTTTTCCATGGCAATTGAGTTGATCAATGCAACTTCAAGCGTCACGTTATCACCAGGCATCACCATTTCAACACCATCAGGAAGTTTCACATCTCCCGTTACATCAGTCGTTCTGAAATAGAACTGTGGTCGGTATCCGTTGAAGAATGGTGTGTGACGACCTCCTTCATCTTTTCCAAGAACGTACACCTCACATTTGAATTTCTTGTGTGGTTTTACAGAACCAGGAGCACAAATAACCATACCACGCTTGATGGCTTCTTTGTCAACACCTCTAAGTAGAAGACCCGCGTTGTCACCAGCTTCACCTCGAGACAAGATCTTTCTAAACATCTCAACACCAGTGATTACAGATGTAAGAGGCTTCTCACCTTCTTTCATCATACCTACGATCTCAACAGGGTTACCTGTTTCAATCACACCACGCTCGATACGGCCAGTAGCCACAGTACCACGACCCGTGATAGAGAATACGTCCTCAATAGGCATCAGGAATGGCTGATCAACCAAACGTACCGGCTCAGGAATTTCTGAATCCACAGCATCCATCAAGTCACGGATAGCTTTCTGAGCATCAGCATCACCTTCCAAAGCTTTCAATGCAGAACCAGCGATGATTTTAGCATTGTCACCATCAAACTCATACTGATCAAGAAGTTCACGAACTTCCATCTCAACCAACTCGATCATTTCCTCATCATCTACGAGGTCTACTTTGTTCATGAAGACCACAATGTTAGGTACACCTACCTGACGAGCGAGGAGGATGTGTTCCCGAGTTTGTGGCATAGGTCCGTCAGTAGCAGCAACTACAAGGATAGCACCGTCCATCTGAGCGGCACCTGTTACCATATTTTTTACATAATCCGCGTGACCAGGACAGTCCACGTGGGCATAGTGTCTGTTTCCCGTTTCGTATTCTACGTGAGCAGTGTTGATTGTGATACCACGCTCTTTTTCTTCTGGAGCTGCATCAATCGAATCATAGTCCATTTTCTGAGCAAGACCATCTCCTGACAACACGTAAGTGATGGCAGCGGTTAAGGTAGTCTTTCCGTGGTCTACGTGTCCAATTGTGCCAACGTTAAGGTGCGGTTTATTCCTTTCAAAAGTTTCCTTCGCCATCGGATAGATATTTTACGATTTCTAAAAAATTATGATTTAAATAAATATAACTCACTAAAAAGTATATGATTGCCACTGACAGCTTCTTTGCTGTCTGTCACAATCATTTTGGAGCCAATGAAGGGATTTGAACCCCCGACCCCTTCCTTACCATGGAAGTGCTCTACCCCTGAGCTACATTGGCATTCTGTAATCAGGATAACTTCCTGGTGATTTATTCTACCTTACTTCTAAGGTGAAAAAAGAGCGGGCGATGAGACTCGAACCCACGACCCTCAGCTTGGAAGGCTGATGCTCTACCAACTGAGCTACGCCCGCATAAGCATGCCCTCGCTACAGCTTCGGCATACACAGTACATCTTCGCTAAAGCTTCGATGTACAAGTACCCTTTCACTTAAGCTTCGATGTACGCAGTACTCTTTCGCTAAAGCTCCAGAGCACGCAGTGGGGGCGATAGGATTCGAACCTATTCAGTCGTAGACAACAGATTTACAGTCTGCCCCGGCTCTCCAACTCCGGCGCGCCCCCTACATTCCAACACTTGTGATTCACAAGGTGAGCCAATGGAGGGACTCGAACCCCCGACCAGCTGATTACAAATCAGCTGCTCTACCAACTGAGCTACATTGGCATTTTTTAACTCCAAATCTCCAAAATTGCACTTTTGTCGTGTAATCGAAGATCTGCTCTCGTATCAGAATGCTAAATACATCCACATTTCAAATTGAACCCAAATCTTTGGACCGATTCTCACATTTCACATTGTAAATATGTAAAACATTGATTTTCAATAGTAAAGATTTCGATTCTTTCGTTAAAATCTGTTTGCTTCGCATTCCAGACTTCACCTCTCCGAGATCATTTTCTCAAAGCGAATGCAAAGATATTACTTTTTCTCTAAAATGAAAAAGGAAAAACACAATAAACCCCAGTATCAGAAAAGGAATCTTTGAAATGAGATTTCTATTTTACTTGATACCGTTTTCGAGGTAGAATCAACAGGAAATCAGAATGTCCTCCCACCTCTCTTCTACCCTTCTAACGTCATCAATATTTATACAGCGGCACTAGAAAGAACGTGCCTTTTGTTTATGTCTTATAAGTTGGCGTTTCGCTACATCGACTACCTCATCGACAGCAGCCTCAAATGATTTATTGATTCCCTTACACACAATCAACTCACCGGGGACATCTACTTTCACTTCGACTACTTTGTCTCTCACCTGTCCTGAGTTCTCCAATTTCAGTGTGACGTCAATGTTCATGATACGGTCGTAGTACTGCTCAAGCTTTCCAAACTTCTTATTAATAAAATCCAAAAGTTTTTGATCAGCATCAAAATGAATAGATTCTATCTTAATATTCATGTTCCAATATTTAGTTCGTATGATAAAATAGGTATAACTCAGCCCTTTGCCTTAGGGTGGGCATTTGAGTACACCTTCTTCAGTTTCTCAATTGAATTGTGAGTATAAATTTGTGTCGCACTTAGATTGGCATGTCCCAGCAGGTCCTTAATAGCGTTAAGATCAGCTCCGTGGCCTGACAAATGAGTTGCGAAAGAATGACGCAACGTGTGGGGACCTTTCTGTTCAACAGTCGAAATCAACGTCAAGAACTTTTTGACTACATTATAAACAAGCTTAGGATACAATTTTGTTCCACGATCTGTCACAAAAACATACGGCTCAGGACTCTCTTGCTGACGTCTTAGCTCGAGATAATTTTCCAGTTTTCCGGCGAAGCTCGTGCTCATCGGTATGAGTCGCATTTTGCTGCCTTTACCAGTCACCCTGATCTCCTGCCTGGAAAAATCAATATCATCCATTCGCAGATCAATTAGCTCACTTCTCCTCATCCCTGTAGCATAGAGTAATTCAAACATAAAGCGGTCACGCACGGAGGCATAATCCCCATCGGAAGCCTCCAGCTGATTAAATTGTGCTAATTGTTTCTCCTGAATGTACTGGGGTAAGCGCTTTGGCACTTTAAGAGCCCTGAGCCTGCTGGCTGGATTAGTCGCTATTGATCCCCGTCTTAGCTCAAACTTGAAGAAGGATCGCAGGGAAGACATTTTTCGATTGATCGATCTGGGTTGTTGTTTTGACGCGACCAGCGACATGACCCAGGACCTCAGATAGGTATGTTTTACCTCTCTCAGATCCTTGATTTCATATGTACCAGAGACATATGCCTGTGCCTGCTTAAGATCGGTCAGATAAGCCAGTACCGTCTTTTCTGAATACCTCTTTTCATACCTCAGATACTTTTCGAAAGCATCAAAGGGTGTCTTTTCTGATATCGGGTCGCTATCTGTAATGCGTACTTTCACTTGTGACTTAATATACATGAAACATGCCAAAAATGTTTAATGTATTAAATAGTGATGGAATGGGAATCCATTTATTAGAACAGATATGGATATCAATAGCTTGATTAGGTAATCTCGGAATTGTGGGTCCAATGCTCGAGTAAATACTAGTTTGTCACTTCCCTAAATATCTGGAATCCAATCACCTACTCGCACTAGCTGTCAGGTCATACCTTACTGTGGTCTTTGGATTTGCATCGATTGACCTTAAACAGTGACGGGTGCAAAACTGAAAAGGGGCAGTCTCGAACGAGACAGCCCCTTTTTTATCTTAATGCAATAGCTATCTATTGAGGTGTAAGAGTAGTTACTCCCTGATCATCATATCCATTAGACCAAGTAAGTGTAATCGTACCATCATCAGCCAATGTCATAGATGATGTGATTGCTGTTCCAAAAGGTTCAGATGCGGGGCCAGTGAGACTCAACTCATTGCAAACATCCTGAACCGTACCTTCTGTGTCTGATGGACCTGTAATGCCATACACAGCATACCACTCAAAATAGAGACCGCCGCTCCAGTCAGAAATGGTATACACTCCACCACCAAGATCAGTGAGGGTCACTTCACCTTCAACCGTAGTCACATCAGGACAACAATCGTCTGTTGATGTTCCTGTGGCTGTTGATGTATAGGTTCCACCTAAGTCCGATGGGCAAGCCATTGGAATGGATAAAGAAGCACCCGAAGGATATGTTCCTGAAGCCGTACCTACGTTAGCGAACGTAAAAACTGTTTGGTCACCAGGTGCAAGATCTTCTAGAGCCACCCCAGATGCCGCCATCACATCGGCAAAAGAAACTGAAATTGTGGCAGGGAATGACGACACAGTGGCAACCTCTATAGGTGTACTACCTTTTGTGCTTTGCATTACGACTACAGAATTAACAGCCTCACCCTGTGTATTAATATCGAATGAGATACTTGACGAACTAGGATCCAACAAATTGAAGAATCCAGTTTGTACATTAGACGTTGAAACTACGGCACCTTTCGGCTCTACTGATGCAAACGGATTCTCGTCTTCATCTTTTGTACAGGATGCAATCACCCCCAATACAAGTAGTAGACCTAATAAATAGGTTATATTTTTCATTATTATGATTTTTTTAAATTGATTGATTCATAAACTTTACAAAAGACTCCAAATCCTCCTTCTTCTTGAAGTTCACCCGATTTTCATCGAGATAATCCTCCGCTCCGGGAAACTGGGCGAAAAACTTCTCAGCTGCCTTCTTCTTTGTTGGAATTTCCAGGATCTCTTTGTCCCACCTGAGAAAAAACTCCTCCTTGCTGGTGACACGCTGATCCAGACTTCCTGCGTCGAGCGCGGCCACATAATTAGCCGGGAGACGCTCGGTCTTGTGATAGACCAGAAAATCCAGATCTCCTTTCACTTCCTCCTGAAAAAAAACAGGTCGATTCTTCGCATTGGGCAGTGGAGCGCGGATAAACCGCTGCTCTACTCCATATTCATCGACAATCGAAAACCCAGCCAATAGTCTACTCGGTATCACATAGGGACTACCCTCAATATTTACATTCACCTCATTGTTAAGGAGATCATATTTCAGATAGTACTCGTTTTCAGATACACGACCATCCTTCATATATAAGGTGCCCTTGTACCAGTCGGCAAACAAAAAGTATTGATCAATCTTCTTGCGTGTTCTAAGATCATAAGATTGGACTGCCTCTCCCGGATATAAATCATCCATGACCAGTTTATGCTGATCACTCCGCTGAGCATCTGCCTCAGCAGCCAAAATTAGAAATACGAGAAGGATTAGTTTTCCTAGAGCTTTACACATATTTGAAAGTTGATCTGGAGTGCATGTGGCACAAGGCCACATGCGAATCAAAGTTTTAAGTTTATTATTCAAATGCCCAAACAGGTACATCCAGTAATGCTCCACCCTGAGCTGCTCGAGCCGCTTCCAGGTTGTCTGCATTGGTCTGCGCTTCACCTACTACGTAAGGAAATCTCTTAGGAATGCCACCTGATGGATTAAATCCATTAGATCCGTTTGGATCCGGCGTAAGAGCAGGATAACCAGTACGTCGGAAGTTTGACCAGCTTTCACTGAAGTTGTAACCGTAGTAACCTTTGTAGGCTTCTTCGATAATCTTCTGCACCTGCTCTTCCATACCTAGTCCTGAAACATCACTATTGGCAGCTACATAATCAGCATAGTCAGCTTCTGCAAGACCTACTTGCTGCATGCTGGCGGTAATAGCTTCCGCAAGAGCAGCTGAAGGATCAGATCCTGTGCGTGCCAAAGCCTCTGCTTCCAGAAATTTTACTTCCACATACGAAATCAGAGGAATCGCTGCATTGTTAACACTCCACACCAGTTCAGCATTACCATTTTCCCAATAGAACCAGGTAGTTCCATCAGTCACCATATACTTACCTTGCCGTGGATCTCCATCCATTCGTTCAGCAAAAGTGTTGGCGATAACGAGCGTGTTAGGACGCTCAAGACCAAATTTACCTAAAGACCAGTTGTCAATCTGAGCTGACCCGAAATTGAAAGTAGGTTGGTCAGCTAAACTGGTGAAAGCACCAGATATTGAGCTAAGTGCATCACTGGCGGCTGATCCATTTCGCTTCTGTAGATGCATCTGATATCGAGCCTTAAGAGCACGAGCAGTTGCAATCCACTTTGCAGCATCACCATCAAAAATCAAATCACCACCAGCATAGCCAGTACCTGATCCAAGATCTGAGATGGCTTGATCTAACATAGCTAATACCCCGTTGTACACAGATTCCTGTGTATCGTAGGAAGGCTTCAGATTTTCAGTTCCTTTCAATGCCTCAGAAAACGGAATATTTCCGAAAAATGATGTCAGCAGACCATATTCACTTGCCATGATCGTTTTGGCAACTCCACTGTAGAAAGTGGAACCCTCTTCGGCTGCTTTGTCATTCAATACCTGACAACTTCTCAGAAGTCCTGCGTACATACCAGTGTTCCAGTAGTTATTGAAAGCATCAGAACCGATTACGTAACTGGTGTAGGCAACTTGCTGAGCGTCAAATCCTTCAAATTGTTGCATTACTATTCCTGCCATACGACCAGGAGTAGCTCCTTTATTATAGGCAGCTTGTGTCAAAATTTCAGGTAAGATCAGTCGCATTTCGACATCACTTAACTGGGTAGGATCCGTGTTTAATTCCTCGAAAGTCTCTTCACTACAAGCACTAAAGAGGAGTACGGTTATTATTAATATATATGATAAATATTTCATTTTATGCTACTGTTAATTTTACGGATTGATTAAAATGTAAGTTGTACAGTCGCTGAATAACTCTTGGTGTTCGGCTGGTTGAAGTAATCCAAACCAAAACCATTACTGGATCCTGTAAGATTCGTTTCAGGATCCACACCGGGATAATCTGTCTTCAACCATAGGTTACGACCCGTCAATGAAATCGTAGCACCTTTCAAGAATGTACTTCCCAATACGGCATCCGGTAGATTGTAAGACAGTGTCAATTCACGTAGTCTCAACCAGGAAGTGTCGTAGATTTCCATTTCAGAGTAACCAAATCCATAACGTACTCGATAGTATGCACCAAGTCCGGCTGCTGGATCTGCCAGTGCCACAGGTGTGTTGTTTACCTGACCATCTGCAGTAACACCATCAAATACAACCACATCGTTTCTTTCCAATGCAGATTGCTCAGTGACACCAAAATAGTTCATGATACCACAGGTACCACACCACATATCACCGCCTTGCCGAATGTCAAGCAGGCCAGAGAGCGTTAGTCCTTTGTAGGAGAAGCTATTTCTGATACCTAAAACAAAATCTGGGTTTGGATCTCCCAAAATCTGCTTATCAGGACTAGCAATAGGCCATCCATCAGCACCGATGACGAGGTCACCGTTATCTGTTCTCTCAAAACCATCACCCCAGATTACACCATAAGGCTGACCAGGAATAACCACTGATTGCGTAGAAGTAAATCCAGCCAATCCAATATTGTCAATACCTTCAGCAAGTTCTTCCACAGTGTTTTCAATCGCTGTAAAGTTTGCCTGAACATCCCAGCTGAAATCACCTGCTACAACAGGAGTTGCATCGAAGATAATCTCCCATCCTTTATTAGTGATCTTACCTGCATTTTGTACTACACTGGTAAATCCAGTGGAAGCAGGAAGCTGTACTGAAATGATCTGATCTTCAGAAGTAGAGCTAAAGTAGGTCACATCCAATCCTAATCGACCTCTCAGGAATTTAAATTCACCACCAAGTTCCCAGGTAGTAGTTTTCTCAGGTACGATCTGATCGTTACCCAATCCTACGTTTCTCTCGAAAGCGTTCGTACCATAGGCAGGGAACTGAATCGTTGTAATAAATCCATCACCACCAATTAATGCACCACCAAAGTAGTTAGATGTGGCATAAATAGGAGCATCGTTACCCACCACTCCATAAGAAGCTCTCAATTTACCGTATGGAAGCACGGTACTATTTTGAAGGCCCAAGGCATCAGTGAATGCGAAACCTAAACTGGCTGAGTACGACTGGAATGTGTTGTTATCTTTTGGTAAAGAAGAAGACCAGTCATTTCGGGCCGTTAAGTTCAAGAACAAATACTCATCGTAATTGAAGTCAAATGTTCCATAAACTCCGTAGAGTTTCTTACGATTTACTATCTCGTCTGCAACGATATCAGTCGCGTTACTGATATGGTAGAAGTTAGGAGCAGACAACGTAGTACCTGTTGCATTATGTCTGTAGTAATCAGTAGAGAATGCATTTCCCCCAACTGTGCTTGAAAATCCAATCTTTGGCGAAATGTTTTTAGAAACAGTCACAAGAAGATCCTGGCTGATATCTGTGTTACTAATGAAGTTTTGCTCCACCAATCCATCACTCCTTCCTGGATTAATATCCAAGGCACCATTTCTTCTGTCAGTGTAGTGATCAATACCTACTCGGTACGTAAGGTTAACCCAATCAGTAAACTTATAAGAAGCAGATGTACTTCCGATTATACGATTCACTCGGTCAGTAGATGGGTTCTTATTAGATACCCAGTAAGGACTATCGTATACCCCTGCACGGTAAGATCGCTGTGAACCATCAGGTAGAACATAAGTTGCTGGATCATCCGCTGCTTCTTGTCCTTCCTTTCCATTACCTATGTCAAAGGTGGGAGTATTCCGAAGAAGTCCCAACATAACACCCTGCACATTTGATCCTCTCTGCAATCTAAAGCCTCCAGAATTTATGTAGTTAGCCGACATAGAAGCCGATAACTTGTCAGAAAGATCAGAATCCAGTTTTACCCGGAATGAAGTTCTTTCAAAATCTGCGTTAGGAGCTGTTCCTGTAGAGCTAAGGTTACCTCCTGATATGAAGTAACGCATAAATTCGTTTCCACCAGAAACAGAGGCGTTCAGATCGTAGGTGTTACCATTTTTAAAGTAAGTATAAGGATCATAAGCGCGAGCAGGCAGTCCATTACCTGTTCCTGCAGGTACCAGTCGACCATTTTGATCATAAGCATACTCAGACCCATCAAATTCCAAATCAGCAATGGCAGGACCCCAGCTAAAACCTTCAGCTGTTTCAGGACCTCTCCAGATTGGAACTCCACCTACCGGACGTCCCTGAGCATACAGAGACTGTCTTGCTGGCAGCTTATTCACTTCATCCACACTATAACGTGCGGTGATGTCTATCTGAGGTTTTCCCTCTTTACCAGCTTTGGTTGTGATGATGATGGCACCGTTAGCCGCACGTACACCATATAAGGCAGTCGCAGAAGGTCCCTTCAATACGGTCACTGATGCAATATCATTCGGGTTGATATCGATAGCCCTGTTAGACTGGTCAACACCACCAGTGCTTGTCCCATTGGTGAAAATCTCCGAGTTATCGATGGGTACTCCATCTACAACAAACAGGGGACTATTGGAACGACCAATCGATGTGTTTCCACGAATTCTAATAGAAGAAGAACCCCCAGGTGATCCATTGGAGCTTGTAACGGTTACACCCGCCACCTTACCTGAAAGGGCATTTAAAAGGTTAGTCTCTTTGGAAGCTACGATATCACCGGCATCAACATTTTGCACAGTATATCCTAAGCTTCTTCGGTTAGCCTCCAGACCAATGGCAGTAATAACTACTTCACCAAGTTCTACCCCTTCTTCAAGAGTAATGTCAATCACATTGGATGCTCCCAATGTAATCTCTTGCTGGGCATAACCGGTAAAGCTGAAGACTAGCACATTACTTCCCTCAGGAACTTCCAGAGTATAGCTACCATCAAAGTCGGCAACTGTTCCCACTCCAGTTCCCTGTACCAGCACACTAGCACCGATCAGAGGCTCACCCTCTGTATCTGTGATGGTACCCGACACGGTACGCTGAGCAGAAGCAAAGCCCACTACAAACAATACAAGTAAGAGTGGTAAATAGAGCTTTTTCATACTTTTTAAGATTTTGTTAACAATAAATCACGTCAAAATTAAGAAAATCTTGAATCTGTTAATTCAGCTACATCACGACAACACCTATTCACTGCTAGTAGTATCCCTTCTACTGCAGCTTGTTGAGGTAAGTTAGGCGCGGTGACTAAGAGCTTTGAAACTTAAGAAAATCTTAATTCTCGGTGGTAAAACTACGGACAACCATTAATTGCTGCCTACTCAAAGCGACTTTTTTTCAATATTTTTTGTTATCACCAAGCTAAATTTCCCAAATCAGGCTGGATTCACTCCTACTGCAAAAACAATACTATCCAAATCAAAAATGGTATATGTTCACATCTACGATATAAAAATTCACGATGTGATTGTAGTGTTAAATTTTCTTTGTCAGAATACTGTGTTATCTCTAACCGCAGGATATTAACCCCATGTTAAGAAGTCCATAGAAGATTTTAACGTAAAGATTCTTTTCCTTTAGAAAAAGCTGACGATTTCTAAACGCTAAGAATCTTATCGCCTATGATTGTCCCTTCCATTTGTTATACGTATTGTTTGACACTTCTCTTTTTGATTGGAAGTGCAGGCAATCTATTGAATCCCATCGACGGGGTCTACGAAAATCAAAAGGCCAAGGTCAAAGTGCAGGTTGAGTTAACGACAAATGGCATGCGGGCCAAAAGACTAGGTCAAGATCAATGGTATGATTACGAACAAATCAGACCAGGTCAGTATCGAGACGGACAAGGGAATACCTATTATTTATTGGAGGAAAATCAGATCGAATGGGAAGGTCCCGAGGGAAAGAAGAGAATTCGCTTTGTAAAATCGGATGGGGCTCTGAGTGACGATACATCCTCTCCCAAACAGGGAAATACCTATGTACATCGAAACCACTTCATTACCAATCGACAGTTTGTAAGTGCCCGAAGCTTGCGAGGCCGGTGGATAAATCCTTCGACCGGACAATCCATTAGCATCAGGGCTTCTCGATCCGGCAAAATGGAGGTGAGAGGTAGTCAGACAAGATGGATAACTTTCCAGCGCTCGGACGGAAACACTTTTCGAGATCGAAAAAACAATCGATACCATTTCGACAAGGGTACACTTACCTACACCAGTCGTGAAGGTGACTTTATGATGCGTTTTGAGCGCAGTTAGAATACAGAGGAGTGATAGTGGGGTCTTAGAGTTTAAGAAATGTTTGATTCTAATGAGAGTCCTGTTGTAAATGGGTCAGTAGCCCAAAGTTTCATACCTCTGGCACGAGTAGTAATGAGCCAGGAAGAGATCAACCGATCTTTTGGTCCCGCTGAGAGATTGTCTCCCGGAGACAATTTGTTTTGCTTACATTATTCACCTATCAAACAGTCATTTTAAGAGTCCAGTGGGAGACGCATTAATCAAAAGATTGTTCCTATCCACCTCTTCATTGAAGTTGCGTTTTCTTGAATCACCTATTATAGTTGCTAAAACCGTTGTCCGCCTGGCCTTTGACTTTGATTACGTTGGCAGAGGATGCTCGGATTGTTGAAACTCATCGGGATCACCGTCCGCGATCCTGTCGGGTGGAGCCCAGTACTACGGGTATTTTGATTTCTTTTTCATCTCGCCTTACCAAAAGTATCACACGATCTCCTTCCTTGAAGTTTTCAAGGGCAAGTTGAAGATCATTATTAGTCTTGATTTTTTCGTCTTCTACCCCTGTTATAATGTCACCAATAATGAATCTACCCCTGTCATTTCGATAAGCAGGCTTGATTCCTGCTTTTTCCGCACCACTACCCTCTTCCACAGATCGAATGACCGCCCCTTCTAGTCCTGCCCGGGAGACTGTGCTCTGATTGAAAAGTCCCACTCCCAGCGTGGGTCTTTGTACGTATCCGAATTCAATCAGATCGCTCACTACCCAATTTACCTGATCAACGGGTATGGAGAAACCAATGCCCGCATAGGCCCCGGATGGACTGTATATGGCAGTATTGACTCCAATCAGCTTACCATTGGAGTCCAGCAAAGGCCCTCCTGAATTGCCGGGATTAATGGCTGCATCAGTTTGGATCACATCACGAATGGGTACACCTGACCGCGCCTTTATTTCACGTCCCAATGCACTGATGATACCCGTGGTCAAAGTCTGATCCAATCCAAAAGGATTGCCAATGGCAAATACAGATTGTCCCACTAATAGATTCTCGGATTCACCAATAGGAATGGGTATAAGTTTACTACGAGGTGCATCTATCTTTAATATGGCCAAATCCTTCTCAAGAGCATATCCCACCAGATCAGCTTCGTACGAGGTTTGATCGGCCAAAGTAACTATCGCCTTATCGGCATCCTGGATCACATGTAGATTGGTCACAATATGACCTTTATTGTCCCAGATGAACCCTGAACCACTTCCACTGGGTATCTCGGTGATATCCCGTGTCCAAAAATCCTGTCGGTAGTTGGAGGTACTGATAAATACCACCGAGGGAGCTGAGTTCTCAAACAAATTGATGGTTGCTTTTTCATCCTCATTCAAATCCGTTCTAATCTCTGTTGCGGGAGCTTCCAGGGGTACCACTTCACTTATGGTTTCAGTTCTATGTTCAGGGTGGATCTCTTCCACATCTTTAGAGAACTGAGCTTTACCCAGTAGATACCCAAAAGCAAAAAATATGGCCCAGCTCAGAATACGAACAATTAGTTTAAATCTCATTTCAATCAATTTGTATGGATTTAAAACGCCTAACCTCTATCATCGGATACAAATTTCGATAAAAAACAAGGAAATTTCGACTTCCTGGCCCTTACATCATACTGCTGGATATAACGTTAGGGTATAACAATAGTCGATATAATCCACATCATTCAGGTAAAAATTATCCATATCTTTAAGATCTAAAACTAGCTCTAGATGTCATTAAAATGCAGCCCTCACAGGTTCAGGTGTATGCCTGGCAAAGTTCGATGCTACTTAATTATTTGTATTTCCCTTTGTACGATCTTTCGGATTGAGGCACAGGAACTAATCCATACTGAGATTAATGAGTCGGTTCGAA
>JAUILM010000639.1 GCA_030432855.1 Bacteroidia bacterium | reverse complement strand
AAAGTCTCTTTGCGGAAGCCAGCAGATTTGTGCAGTTTGATTTGGACCATCCGGATTCTACGCACACCTGGTATTTGGCTCTGCAGTTGTATCAGAAGATTTTGTTATCGCATCTTGAGCAGGAGGATCGGAGTCTAGTGCTCTTTGATCTTGACAGGTTGCGATTCCTTTCGCAGAATCATCTCAGTGCAGATAGGAGTCTTCTATATAGAAAGGCACTGGAGGATCTCTATCACACCTATGAAAACGCATCTTCTTCAACATTCGTCGTACACGATCTGGCCTCTGCAATCATGCAGGAAGACCAGGAACAGGGATATGTACGTGCACATGCGCTTTGCACTGAAGTCGTTGAAAAATACCCTGAAAGCCCAGGAGCTGATCCTTGCCGGTCATTGATCAATAATATCGAACAAAAGTCCCTGTCGGCAGAGTGTGAGGAAGTTGTTTTGCCCGGGGAGTCAATTCTCATGAAGATCGACTACCGGAATGTGCGTCAGGTTTATGGAAAACTAGTGCGATTATCACTGGAAGACCGGCATGCCTGGCAGCATCTGGACATGAAGGATCAGATTGCCTATTTTCTTAGAAAACCTACGGTGCATGAGTTCTCTACTGATCTTCCGGCTACCGAGGATTTTCGTCAGCATGGGGCGGAGTGGCTATTGCCCGAACAGCCCCATGGATACTATGCCATACTACTGGGGACAGATAATGCTATGGAGACGGAGGGTAATGCTGTTAGTATTCAACAATTTTTTGTTTCGAATCTTGCGTTCACCCAGATCCATCGACCTGCAAGCGCTCCGGTATATTACGCTATCGATAGAGATAAGGGACTTCCAATTATGGGGGCGGAAGTACAGTATTATAGATCTGTGTATGACCGTACCAATCGAAGAAGTAACATGGAACTTTTGGGAACAACGACTTCGGCTGAAGACGGAAGCTTTTCCATTGACCTACCCAGTCAGGAGTCCTTTAGTTTTAAGATTTCTAAAGGTAATGACTGGCTCTGGTTAGATGCATCCTTTAGCAACTACAGATATCGTGATCACTCTCAACGATATAGGGAAGTACGTTTTTATACAGACCGCTCTATCTATAGACCCGGTCAGCAGATGTATGTCAAAGGTTTCCTCCTCGCATACGATGAAAATCGACTGCCTGCCATCGTTGCAAATCAAAGTGTGGAAGTGACATTGTACGATGTCAATGGTCAAAAAGTATCATCACGATCTTTCCGCTCTAACGAATATGGTAGCTTCCAGGGCAGCTTTACATTGCCTTCCATCGGACTGATGGGAAGCATGAGTATGGGTGCTTTACAATTCAATGGCAGGCACTCTGTTCAGGTTGAAGAATATAAAAGACCGACTTTTGAAGTAAAGCTTGATGAACAAAGTCAGCCTTTTCAATTGGGAGATAGCCTGAGTATCACAGGGGAAGTGGTCTCCTATGCCGGTGTTCCGCTGATTCGATCTCAGGTGACATACCATGTGGTGAGAAAGCTCAGCTTTCCTTATCCCTACTTTCGTCGTTTCCCTTGGCCGGGAGGATCGGAAAAAGTGATAGCTACGGGTGGGGTTCTCACGGATGATAAAGGGCGATTTACATTTCAGTTTGCAACCTCAATTGACGAGTATGTCGATAGTCTGGCAAAACCATTATACACCTATGAGATTCAGGTGGAGGCTACCGAGCTCAGTGGTGAAACCCAGTCAACAACAAAAAATATCTCCGTCGGATCGGATCCTTTCCTATTGCATATGAATCTATCGGATATTCAGACAGTTGACGCGCTTGATACACTGACTGTCAAGGCCGTTAACTATCAACAAGGTAACGTGGAGGTAAGTGGTCAGGTGACCATTGAGCGATTGAAAGCACCTGACAGCTGGATAAGAAATCGATATTGGAATGCGGTTGATCAATCTATCCTGAATCCGGATGCTTATCCATCAGGTCCCTACGGTAGTGAAAGCTTCGATATCACCAAACTGACAGTTGAAGATGCAGTAGCTGAGATCGGCTTTGAAGGAGAAGGTGAAATCGAAATCGCGACACAGGGGATTACTCCGGGCTACTATCGGCTTACCATTGAGGCAACATCTGTCGGTGGGGGAAAAGTAGAATCTACACAGTACACTACGGTTGTGGATGCAGAGGACAGTTTCATTCCTTATGATCGAGAGTTTCTGACTTTCACTGACAAGTCCGCATGGACTCCGGGCGATACCGCAAAGGTTGTAGTAGCTTCTCCGGTTGCCGGGGAAGTGATGTACTGGATTGAGCGTAGAGACGAAATCACAAGTCCGGTATGGCTGCCCCTCAACGACTGGACTACTATTCAAATCCCTGTGAGAGAATTGGATCGGGGAGGCCTTGTTTTGCATCTCGTAGCAGCTGCTTCTAACCGAACCAGTAGTGAAACGATCACGATCGACGTACCCTGGACTAATAAAGAACTGTCGGTACACACCGAGACGCTTAGAGACATTACTGAGCCTGGAGCCGAAGAAACAGTGACCCTGGTCGTCTCAGATGCTAAAGGTAACCGTGTACAATCCGAAGTACTGGTAAGTATGTATGATCAGTCCTTAGATGCCCTGATGCCACATCAATGGTCTACCAATTTTTGGCCATCGTTTTATGCCCGGACCCGCGCGCAATCCTATGGATATGGCGTGCAATATGGACGCCTTTATGCTGATGAATGGAATGATAGATTTGTGTCTAAGTACCGTTTGGTTTATCCTGATCTTGAGTGGTTTAGCTTTCAAAGATTCATGTATGGCATGAGATCAGGCAGGATGGAAATGATGCGGATGGAAAGTGCTGCTCCTATGGCCGATATGGCAGATGAGCAGGTCATGAATAAAGAGGTGCAGGAAGAGGAAACCAGAGACCAGGAAACGGAACAGCAGACTCAGAAAATTCGCGAAAATTTTGATGAAATGGTATTCTTTTACCCGGATCTGAAGACGAATGAGCGGGGAGAAGTTTCATTTTCATACACCATGAATGATGCTCTGACTACCTGGAAGATGATGGCGTTGGTCAATACACCCGACCTGCAGATAGGACAAAATAGCTGGTCCGTCATTTCTCAGAAGTCATTAATGATTACCACTAATAAGCCACGATTTCTGCGGGCCGGAGACGAGTTTCAACTGAGAGCGAGGGTAGACAACTTAGCGGCAGAACCTCAATCGACGCAGGTCTCTATTGAGGTAAGAGATGCCATTTCTGGTGAGGTAGTACAGGTGATTACCAGCGATATGGATCAAACACTACGTCTTGATCCGGGCGAAAGTACCCAGGTGGGTTGGCAAGTAGCTATACCACGTGACATGCTTACACCGCTTCAGATTACCATCAAAGGACGATCTGACCAGCATACGGACGGAGAGCGATTCATTGTACCCGTATTGACTAATCGAAGTATGGTTACCGAGTCCCGGGCTATCCAGATAGACCCCAATGCCACCGAGTCCGTAGTCCTAACCAGGTTGAATGAATTGATGCAAGATCCTTCGGTGGATATACAGAGTATTCAAATTGAAGTGACCAGCAGTCCCTTACTCTTTGCATTGAAATCTTTGCCCTATCTGCTTGAGCAGCCTCATGAATCAACAGATGCCATTTTTAATCGGTTTTTTGCAAGCCGTATCGGTAGAACGATTATTGATGACAATCCTTCTATTGAGCAATTTTTCAGAAGATGGCAAGCAGACAACGCTCTGCAGTCACCTTTGAGATCCAATGAAGAAGTGAAGCAGGTGACGCTTGAGGAAACACCCTGGGTACGCGAGGCTCAATCGGAAGAGGCACAGATGCAAAGTATGGCATATTACTTTAATGAAAATCAACTGGATCAAAGTGAAAGGGGAGCCTTGCAAAAACTGTTTGCCTTGCAGCAGCAGGATGGTGGTTTTTCCTGGTTTGCCGGAGGAAGATCAAACTGGTTTACCACGCAATACATTG
>JAUILM010000638.1 GCA_030432855.1 Bacteroidia bacterium | reverse complement strand
TGGTTTGGCAGGTAAATCATCAGGTGTGATGATGTTCACCACGCGTGCTGTAGCCGAGGATCCCGATAAGATTGAGGTCCTGAGGAAAATATATACAGGAGATAATTAAGGAGGATTTTAAACCATCCACCTAGTTTCACTACCGGTCATGCGATTCCCTGAAATCGTGAGCATCAGTTAATATCAATTAAATCTGATAATCCTTCTTGATCAGTTTCCGATACCCGACACGACCTTCCCTGGTTACAATCCGTAAGGTATACACGCCCCCCGAAAGGTCGCTAAGATCTAGTTCATCATCTATGGGTACTGGATTGCCTACTACTCGACCACTGAGATCGATGATACTTATGCTCGAGATCGTGCTATTTCTGTCATCTACCCTTAGGATTCTATTAAAGGGGTTCGGATACACATTTACTCCCAACGTTGACGACTCAACTATCGGCACTATGAAATCACAATCTTTCGCACTGATCTTATATTCACCAATTACCGGATCATTATAACATCTCAATGGGCCTCCGATTGGCGGATCAGCAATTGAGTGCTGAGGAAACAGGAATCCCGTCCATCCTATATTTTCAATAATCTCACCATGCATATCACAAATCTGCGAAAATGGTGAGCGGACATACCACTTCTTTAATTCAAAGCCATTAATATTAATCACAGCTACAGAGTCCACTACCACATCAATATCCATATCACCCTGATTACACCAAACACGTAACGTATCTCCTGGCTCAGCGGAAAAATTGTAAATGAATTCAAAAGACCGATAGATCTTATCATATAAATATACGGTGTCTCCATTTTTAGAAAGATAGCATGTGTCTCTCGTAATAAGAATGGAGTCTTGCTGCGACAAATATGTAGTGAAAGTCTGTTCAAATATCTTTGCAGATTGGTCTTCAATGGTTGTGTCCCCAATGACACTGTATTTAATAAACGATTTGTTGTTGTGGGGAGAAAATTCTAGTTGATCATAGTGCCAGGTAGCTCCTATTGGAGCCCATTCCTGGCCTAACACATTGTCACCTATAGTTAAAAGAAAGCAGAGTAATAAAATTTGACACCAATACATAGCGAAGTCATTTTATAATATCTGATCTTAATACTAACTCATCCAATACATCTCACCGTGACTCGATTTTTACAAGTTAAGTATAAATCCAATAGGTAAAATCACCTTAACACTCTTTAGAATTTCACACCGAGGTATAGATTGGGTTCGAACAAAAAATAATTTCTCCACTTGTCATCCAATACTTTAAACTCTGCGGGAGTATTTGTATCAATCACCCAATTTTGGCAGTGCACCTGGGGCTCGATGAAGAACCGCTTACTTTTGCCAAAGGACAGATGGTAGCCCAAATGGTAGGATGTATACAATTTAAATCCATTTCCAATTTTTGATTGATTTTCATCTAAATAGGTCTTGTGTTGGGGTAGCACTTCCACTGCTGCAAACAGCCCCTTCCACAGCATACGTTGATAGGATACCCCAATGCCTGTTTCCCGCACATGTCCGGGGTAGAATTCAGTTTCAGAGTCAATTTTATCCAGGAGTCCGTCCCACCACAGTATTCCCATGGGTTGAAACAAGCGCCAGGTGGCTAATTTGATCCCAATGATGTTTTTATCATCCAAATTGCGTTTAATATGAAGCTCTATGTGTTGCGTATTGGTTCTGTCATTCCAGGATGTTGTTACAAATTGAGGCAAAGTGATCCCGGGTGTACTGATCCTGTATTTATAGCTTATATCACTTTTATTTCCCTCATTTGGATTGATCTGAGTAAAGGCATTGAAGGTGCAAAACAGGAAAATAATAGACAATAGGTTTTTCATAATTATTGGTTTAAATCTTTGAATTATATTAATAGGTCACTATGAGACCACTTGATCAATGCAGTAAGAAAAATCGTATACTATATTTGCCGGAAATCCTTAATTAGACTACAAGCCATTAATTTGCATCTACGAATTGACCGATGGCTTCATTCACCAGCTGGGCGACTCGATTATATTCAGTGTAATCAAAAGTCGCATCCATATTGGTCACAAGGGAATATCCAGAATCACCGGAAGGATCGACTTGCAAATAAGTGGAAACTCCGAAATCATTTCCTCCGTGTTGTATGATGTTTCCATTCTTTATCCAGAAAATGCCATGATTGTCAGCAAAATCAGAAGGAACAATACCCGCATCCAGTTGATCCATAAAAAGAAGGTCATAGCCAGATTTTGAAAACAATACTTCAGAATCTCCCCGGGCACCCTGCGTCATATTCAACAAATACCTGCCCAGGTCTACATTATTGGTAAACATATTTCCCTCTACATACGAATCATTGGCATATAGTGGATAAGCATTTTCTCTATCGAGATAGCATTTCGCCAACCGGGCCTGGTCGACTTCTGTAATGTCATAAGTAGAACTACTCATCCCTAAAGGCTGCAAAACATGTACTTTGACATAATCATCAAACGATTGCTCCGTCACAGTTTCTATCAGGTATGCCATCAATCCCGTCGCCACATTGGAGTACGACCAGGTACTGCCGGGTGCAGTGTTGGCAAAATTGTCCGGGCTGTACAGATCGCCGTCCTCCAGGAAATACTCTGCCAGGAACTCCTCTAGTGTGCCACCTTCCCTTTGCCGGATACCTAGTGTATTGATTAACTGCCGGGCTGCATGAGTAGTTACATTCTCTCCTGGCAGAATGTAGTAATTACCCGCCAAATAAGGCCCTATATTGTCCAATAGTCCGGAGGTATGCGTTACCAGATGCTTTACCTTTATGACAGCATGGGCTTGTTTCGGATTTCTAAATTCGACGGGTAAAAGATCATTGATGTCCGTCTCTAATGTAAAATAGCCCTGTTCTATGGCTTTTACTACGGCTGCCCCGACAAAGGTCTTGCTAATAGAAGCAATGTGCTGTACTGTCTCATTAGTATATGGTATCTGTGACTCTATATCCGCATAGCCAAATGCCTCCTGATAGAGTATGGCGTTGTTTTTAACGATAGTCACTGCAAAGCCGGGAACCTCGGTATCATGTACGATGTCCTCCATAGCTGCCGATAATTCAGCAGGTGTAGAAATTGTCTGGGGATTGGGATCCGGAACCAAATCCGCGCTTTCCTTATCACAGGAAGTAACGGTCAGGGATAAAAAAAATACGATCAGTGAAAATAAGGTTGAATTTTTCATATTAAACTTTTTTGACGTTGGATAAAGGACTTGCACTGCCCGCAGGTCATCTGCGATAGAATGCAAGTTTCTAGGCAACTTAGTCGGTCAATGCTTTTCTATTGTTTTGTTGATGTAAAGGTGGAACGAAACTGTCCATCAATCGTCCTGAAATGTAATTCCGAACCTTTTGGTGAGATTTGGTACTTCAGAGTACCTGGAGATCAAAGGTTTTAATAGGTAATGACTACCCTATTTAATGTGTGCCATATGCCTCCTGTAAATTTCATCCGGGCCATCTCTTTGTGCATTAGGTCCTGACCCATCTAGATATAAGTCACCACACTACACAAGACTGCCATGATCACCCAGGGCAACTGGAGGGCATCAATAGATAATGTTTCCAAACCCCTGTTTGGCTGCAGAATGCCTGCCGGAATCACCTGACCAGATTGTTCCAGACACAGGTCAAATATGCTGATTGTAATAAAGTTTGCACCTGTATGCACACCTACAGATACTCCTACTCGCACCGTCTTTGAAGTAAATAATGCCAAAAAATAATCGGCCCTTAGTCAAATTCAGTGGCTCTAATAAATTAGGGATAACTTTTTATAAGTTTTTGTCAGGTTTTTATGGGGTTAGACTCCTACCTTCAGGTTATGTGTAAAACGAATGATATAAATTGGCCAATAACACCCTTGCGTAGCAAAAAATCAAGAAACGACCAGAAGCAACAAATACAAAATGGCTTTTCTTGAGGATTTCATTTATCTCCTTCTATCC
>JAUILM010000637.1 GCA_030432855.1 Bacteroidia bacterium | reverse complement strand
TTGCTTTAAGAGACCACACAGACAGAAATAATAATACAATGAAGAATCTGAGGTATTGTGATATTTCTAACCTCAGATTAGTATTTTCGAGAAGAATAACCGCACTTTGAGCTCTTACCTGCATGTGAAATGAAGTGTAAACTACAATTAATAGTATTCTTTTTGTTTCTGGCTGGCAGCTGTACCGTGCCTTCTACGGTATCTAACGCTGGAACACAAGACCAACCTCTTAAATATCCGAAAAATATTGTGTTAATAATCGGAGATGGGATGGGACTATCACAGATTACTGCAGGAATCTACAGTACACGCAGGAAAAAACTTGTTCTTGAGGAGTTTAAACACATTGGTCTTCAGAAAACGCATTGTAAGGACAAACTTGTAACTGACAGTGCAGCTGGCGCTACCGCCATGGCAAGAGGCATTAAGGCTAATTACAATACTTTTGGAACAACCGAAAAGGAAAAAGCCCCACCATCCATTCTTGAGGAACTCGAAAACGTAGGATGGTCTACAGGTATGGCTGTAACATCATCTATCACACATGCCACACCAGCTGCCTTTGTCACTTACCAGATGTTTCGCAGTCATCATGAACAAATAGCAGCAGATTTCCTCCTGACAGAGGTGGATTATTTGGTAGGTGGAGGTAGAAACTACTTTGTAGATAGACATGTGGATGATCGGAACCTGATAGAAGAGCTGCAAAAGAAAGGATACATGATTGGAAATATAGAAGAGCAATCTATTGAAGCCATTAGTTTGAGTAATGTATCAAAGTTGGCTTACTTTACGGCCGATGATCATCCAAAAACACGCATGGCTGGACGAACCTACCTGGTACCTGCCGTCAAGAGGGGCTTGAAGTTCTTGTCAGAACGTACACCGGAAAAAGGTTTCTTTTTTCTTATTGAAGCATCACAAATTGATTGGGGAGGGCACTCCAACTTGGAAGATGTTGTGATCGATGAATTATTAGAACTTGATGAGACGGTAGATGTAGCCCTGGACTTTGCAAAGAAAGATGGCAATACATTAGTAATCGTTACCGCTGATCACGAGACCGGTGGATTTTCCATCACTGGAGAAGATGATAAGGGCAAGCCACGTATTAAATTTGTGTCGAAAGAACACACAGCCGCAATGGTCCCCGTTTTTGCCTACGGCCCACAATCGGAACTCTTTCAGGGTGTCTACGACAATACAGAAATACACACCAAAATGAAACAGGCCATGCAACTCCCATCAACAGAGCACGAATGAATTTCTCAACCACAGACAGCGTTATTTTTTATGCATATCTGATCGTGATGATCGGCATTGGAATTTGGTTTGCCGGCAGAAGCAGACAAAGTAATACCAAGGACTACTTTCTCGCCAGCGGATCTTTGCCCTGGTGGGCCGTGGGTGGATCGCTCATTGCGTCCAATATCTCTACCGAGCAGGTATTGGGAATGAATGGTTCGGGCTTTGAAATCGGCATGGCCATAGCCAGCTATGAATTGATGGCTGCAGTAACGCTGGTACTCGTGGCCAAATTTTTCTTGCCGGTTTTTATTAGTAAAGGCATTTATACTATGCCGCAATTTCTGGAAACAAGGTTTGACAATAGGGTAAGAACGGGACTTGCTATCTTTTGGATATTCCTGTTTGTCTTTATAAATATCACATCAGTTCTATACCTCGGAGGTTTGGCTATTCAGAATATTATGGGGATTCCTTTGATTTGGGGCATTGCAGGTCTTGTCTTGTACTCGGCATCCTTCTCCATTTTCGGAGGACTTAAGGTTGTAGTTTGGACGGACGTTATTCAAGTGGTCGTGCTTGTGGTTGGTGGTTTTGCGGCCAGTTATCTTGTGGTAAGAGCTGTAGGAGACGGTGCTTATTTTCAGGGATTGAATATTCTGTTGCAGGAAGTGCCCGAAAGATTTCAAATGGTATTCTCACAGTCGGATACCTACATAGATATCTCTTCAGGAGAAAACAAGAGCTCCTATGATTTATTACCGGGACTCAGTGTACTCCTGGGAGGAATGTGGATCGCTAATGTCTATTACTGGGGCACCAATCAGTATATCATACAGCGAACACTAGCCTCCAAAAGCATAGAAGAGGCGCAGAAAGGAGTGGCATTTGCTGCGTTTCTTAAAATTCTCATGCCACTTATCGTCGTACTGCCAGGTATTGCTGCATATCACTTGCATGCAGATATTGCAAAAGCGGATGAAGCCTTTCCCTGGGTGCTGAATAATTATGTGACAGTTGGTTTCAAAGGTCTTGTTTTTGCCGCATTGGTGGCGGCCATCGGTTCTTCGATCAGCTCTATGGTAAATAGTACCTCTACCATATTCACACTCGACATTTATAAACAGCTACGACCCAAAAGCAATGACTCTCATCTGGTGCTTGTGGGCAGGGTTTCTGCAGCAATGGCGCTCATTGTCGGTGCACTGTTGGCCCCATCTCTTGATTCTCTGGGCCAGGTCATTCAATATATACAGGAATATACAGGCTTCATAAGTCCGGGAGTGGTGGCCATTTTCATCTTTGGTATGTTTTGGAGACCGACTACGTCTAACGCAGCCATGGTGGTTGTTCTACTGGCCATACCGCTGTCGTGGGCATTCCAGTATTTTGCGCCTCAACTTCCGTTTATAGATAGAATGGGATTGTGTTTTCTGATTCTCTCCACCATCCTGGTACTGATTTCTATTAAGGAACGACCACAGGGAGCCGTTTCTTCAACGACTCCTTTTAAAAAGGGAATTATCATTGCTATTTTTTGTATTGCCATGGTGCCTGGAATAAAAGCACTTGTCGAGAATGGTGTTTCAGATATTTTTGGGTTGGTTTCCATTACTCTTGCTTTGATTCTTTCCTATGTTTTGATCAAAGAAAGAAGTACTCCTTATGCTAAGTCGTTAGATGTTGAACCCGGGTTATTCAGGACTAATCAGCAATTTAATACTGCCAGCCTGGCAATAATGGTGTTGCTTGCCATTATCTATATCACCTTTTGGTAAACACTATATATGTCTTTGAACCTATACGAGATTAATACACGATCCTGGATCAAACAGTTTGGTGAAGGTGCAACATTGAAAGACATTCCGGACAGATACTGGAGCATGCTCAAGTCTCGGGGGATGGACTATGTTTGGCTGATGGGTGTATGGGAAACAACCGAAGAATCGATA
This sequence comes from Bacteroidia bacterium, assembly GCA_030432855.1. Classification (GTDB taxonomy): domain Bacteria; phylum Bacteroidota; class Bacteroidia; order Chitinophagales; family Saprospiraceae; genus JABDMH01. The sequence continues at coordinate 792 of JAUILM010000637.1, read as the reverse complement.
GAAGCATGTTGTTTCCACCCGGATCTCATGCGAGTATATGATCACACAGACCCAGATTGGCAGAAAAACGACGTACAGGGATCACCCTATGCCATTGAAGACTATACCGTTTCAAGCCTCCTGGGATCATGGGCTGATCTTGTTGATTTGTATCGAAAAATTAGAAAAAAAGATCTATTCCTCATTCTGGATTTCATTCCAAACCACTTTAATGCGTATAGCCAACTTCTTCTTTCAAACCCGGAGGTATTTATTGAAGTTTCTGAGGCTAAATACAGTTCTGACCCCCATGCATACTTTGAAAGAAATGGAAGATATTTTGCCCATGGCAGAGATCCTTATTTCCCGGCCTGGACAGATACAGCACAAATAAACTATTCGCATCCGGCCACACACCAACTGATGAAAGACCGGCTAGAGAAAATTGCCGGGGTGTGTGATGGTGTGCGATGCGATATGGCTATGTTGGTTATACCGGAACTCTTCCTAAATACCTGGGGATCGGTCCTGGGGCCCAGCACCTATGTTGATGATTTTTGGACTACCACCACGGCTAACATAAAAAATCAAAAACCCGGTTTCATTTTTATCGCTGAATCATACTGGGATACCGAATGGACGTTGCAGCAAATGGGATTCGACTTCACATATGACAAAAAACTGCACGACCTGTTGGAACGAGGCGACAACTATGCGTTGAAAGGTCATTTAAGAGCAGAAGAGGAATATCAAAGAAAATCCTTGCACTTTATCGAAAACCACGATGAACCCCGATCAATGCAAGCACTAGGT
>JAUILM010000636.1 GCA_030432855.1 Bacteroidia bacterium | reverse complement strand
ATATGGACCAGAGAGTTGCCCTCATAGAGGAAATCATCATCACCGCAATCTATATACCATCGTACTGCATTTTTATCATCTTCTGACATGGCATCTACCAGGGCGACGGCACTGTGTTGCTCATAGTAGTTTTGAATTTGTTCTTCTGATACACCATCCAGCGTACCTCCCCTACGTGTCAGCCAGGCTTTGGTAGCTTCCAGACTCAGAGGTCCACAGCTGGCGCTGAGAGGACAGGCAGATGAAAACATATCCGGTCGATGCAGGGCATACATGAATGAACCTCCTCCCCCCATCGAAAGACCCGCTACAGCCCGATATCGCTTTTCACCTTTTATACGATACTTACTTTCCACATGAGGTACTAATTCCTCAAAGAAAAAATCTTCGTAACGCCATTCCCCATCCACACTATTGAAATACCCACGACGGCCTGTATTAGCGTCGGGCATTACAATGATCATCGGTGTTGCTACTCCTTCTTTAATGGCTTTATCAGTAATGTGCTTCACTTCACCGAATTGCACCCAACCTGTCTGATCGTCGCCCCCTCCATGTAATAAATATAAGACAGGATAACTGCGCTGCGAAGTATTGTAGTCCGGTGGTAAATAAATGGCATACTTACGATCCATGTCAAGTATATCACTATGCATAGATAGATCGTCATGCACAACACTTTGTCCGAATAGAGAAAAATTAGCGAGAATAAGTAGTGAAAGGACCAATGCTTTTTTCATGAGAAACAGTTTGTAGAAATAGCTAAAAATGCAGAATAACATCTCAATATGAGCTACCTGCAAGTCAGTTATTCGTGATATAAAACACTCTGCACCGTTTCAGAAATATAAGAAAATGTTCCTTGCCGAATGATAGTTATTCTTCGGAGGTTTGACGGGAGACACCGCGGCTATATCTCCATCCCAGATAAATAATGGCTACGGTAGCTAACATTAAGATCATTGCCACCGGTCGCTCAAAGAAACTCATGAGATCCCATCTTGATTTAATAGCACTTACCATGAAATTTTGCTCAAGGATCGGTCCCAATACCATCCCAAGCACAATCTGGGCTAGCGGAAAACCTCCTTTCTTCAGAATAAAGGCAAGAAAACCCATACCTACCATAATCCAGACATCGTATATATCATTATTGATCGCGTAGGCACCTACCATGCAAAGAATGGTCACGACCGTGAGTAGCACGGGCATGGGTGTTTTAATCAACCGCTTAGCCATAAGGGCCGTGAGATATCCATAAAAAGGAAGCAGGAATATATTGGAGATAATAAAGGTCAAATACAAACCGGTAATCAAATCAGGTTGCTGTTCAAAAAGTAATGGCCCCGGATTAATGCCCTTCATCATAAATATCCCCAGCACAATTGCAGTAATCGTATCACCGGGTAGTCCCAGAGAAAGCGCCGGAATCCAGGCACTGGCTACCGCCGCATTATTAGAGCTTGTACCAGCTAAAATAATTTCGTCATCCTTGGCCTCCTGGTTAGATTTTTTCTGACGCATTTTCTCAAGACTGCTGGAAACCCAGGCTCCAATATCAGCACCAGCCCCTGGCAGGAATCCAACCAGGACCCCCATGAGGGATGATCTGACAATCAGCCATTTTTTCTTGATCATTAATAATAGAGGCTGACTGAAAAAAGCCTTCGCACTTCCCTGCGAATCTACTTCAGACTCTATCACTGTGCCTGGTCGAAAAATATGATTCAAAACTTCTGAGAACCCGAACAGGCCGATCATGGCCACGATATAATTAAGTCCTCCCATCAGCTGTGGACTCCCGAAGTGAAATCGGGGAAATCCCAGCGTAGGATCAATCCCTACGGACGAAAACAATAATCCCAATAGCAGCGAAATCAATGATTTGACTGACGAACCTCCCGATGCAAAAACTCCGGCACACAGACCCAGAATGGCAATCCAGAAGTACTCAAAAGAACTAAATTGCTTTGCCAGCTGCACGATCAAGGATGCACTGACCATTAGAAGAACGGCTCCAATCACACCACCCACAGCCGAGCCTAATGCACTAATCCCCAGAGAATACATAGGTCCCTTGCGACGAGATAATCCAAATAACTGGTTAAAATATGCTGCACTCGCCGGAGTACCGGGAATTCGTGCCACGGTTGAACCTACATCTCCGGCATAGATGGCAACTGACGAGATGGCAATAATCGCGGGTAACGCAATAGCAGGATCCAGAAAAAAGGCAATAGGAATAAAGAGTGCCACTGCCAAAGTAGCGGTCAGACCCGGGATAGCACCAAAAATTGATCCGTACAATCCTCCGAGTAATAGAGCAAGAATACCCTGTACACTAAAAATATCACTCATAGAGGCACATGTAATAATTGACTAAATAATAAGTACACCACGAGGGCGCTTCCCCCTGCAACTAATGCAGCTTTTATAAAGGTCAATCTCAACAGAGTGGCGACCACAAATCCAATAATAATCATGGTGGGTATAAAACCTGCATACCGATGGAGCAAGGGGAAAAGAAGAATAGCGGCCAAAAGGATAAATATCTTTCCCCACTGTCCTGTGAACGCATCTTTCATCCGCTCATCCTGCGGCATTTTTGAAAAAACGATCACCAAACCAGCAATGATCAATAGCCCCCCAATAATCAACGGAAACAATCCCGGGCCGGGATACCCCTCTGGCAGATCAGGAAAAGACCGGCTCATAACGACGGTCAGTAATCCTACCGCTGCGATTGCACCGCCATAAATCTTGTGTTGTATAGCCATATTCTCAGGTTTTACTGGGCCAGGCCAGCGATTTGCATGGCTTGTCCATTCTGATCGTGCTGCGTCTTTAGAAATGTATCGAGAGCCGTGCCTTGCAGTAATTGAATATTACTACCTGCTTGAGTCAATGCATCGATAAATTCCTGATCTTCCATGGCTTCCCTGATGGCAGTGGTAAGTTTTTCACGTACAGTGGGATCCAGACCATCTGGTGCAGCTACAGCTACCCATCCACCCAAAGCATAATCAATACCTTCCTCCTTAAGAGTGGGCACCTCAGGAAACGCTTTCAGGCGCTCCTCTGACATGACCGCCAAAGTGCGTACCTGCCCTGCCTGACGCAAGGCATCTACCTCGGTAATTGACGCTGTGACTACATCTACACCACCGGCAATTAACTCCTGCAAAGCGGGTGCTGACCCCTGGCTAGGCACCCATGGCATATCACTATCCTTAAGTCCTGCTGCATTTAGAAAACCAATCCGCGCCAAATCCCAAATGCCACCGCGAGAAGTACCTGATGCCTGCAACTCTCCGGGATTTGATTTGATAGCCGTCAGCAGATCATCTAACGATTGATATGGAGAATCTGCCGGTACCGTAATCCCTGCCGCGTTGTTGATCACCAAAGCCAACGGCGTATAGTTTTCATAGGTGAGAGGTGTCAGTCCCATATTATGCATCATGGTAATTTCCACCGTCATGGCCCCTATGGTATAGCCATCGGGTCGTGCTTGTGAAAGTGCGAGGTGTCCTACAACGCCACCACCACCGGTTCGGTTGATGACATTTACGGTGGTACCAATCTTCTTTTGTAAGACGGCTGCAAGTGCTCTGGAACTAATATCAGTCATACCCCCCGCAGACCAGGGCACCAGAAATGTGATAGGTCGGGCGGGAAAACTATCACTATTACCGGATCCAGCCGAGTCACCACATCCACTACCCAGCATTAATAACAACACAAATACGGACAAGCAAAAAGACCTGATCCATGATGGATCAGATGATCTATTTATAATCATGCATGAAAATTTTTATATTCAAAGTGAGCCTGTTTCACCAGGGTCAAAAGATAGGAAATTATATTCGAGATCAAATCACGGGCCATGAAGAGTAGTACAATTACAGCGAAGATTTTCATACGTGGCAGGATTCACACGATCCTGGTCCTATTATCACTATTGGTCTTTACAGATGGAGGCCTGAAGTC
>JAUILM010000635.1 GCA_030432855.1 Bacteroidia bacterium | reverse complement strand
AGGGCAGATATATCATAGTACCACCCGCTAAAAACAAGGTCCTCAGAATATTCCTTCGCTTCATACTTTCGAATTATTTTGTAAAATACACCCGCATTACACCATACATTTCTTAAGGTATCGTCTACTCCGATTGATCTCTTTGGTCACCTTCTTTGTAGTATCCAGAATAGGGACTCCACGAGGTACAGGATGCATAAATATTTCTGTGAATCCCTCGTAATTAATTGCAGATAATGTTTTAAGCAGCGGTCGAAAATCTAAGGTGCCCCTTCCCGGCATCTGGAGTAGCTCTTGCTCTTTAGGGAGTTTCTCCATACACCCCATGCCATGCTGCCAGGCATAAAACATCAGCAATCCTTCCTTTAAATCCCGGATTAGTTTTGAAAGCGCCTGTTCGTCCTGCTCGAGATGATAGGGCGCTAGTGCCACCCCAATATTTTTAGAAGGTCTGAACTCCATCAACCATCTCAATGAATCGGGAGAATCAAAAAGATTATTTCCATGGTTTTCAATAGCAATATGTACATTGTTTTCTTCTGCCTTTTCCAGGTGGGGTTTCATTTTTTCCAGGAATTCTCTCACGGCAGATTTTAATGCATTCCCCGTGAGATTTTTGGGGCCTTTTCCACCTGTCACAATGAGTTCACAACCGAATCTTGCAGCAAAAGCCATCTCTTCCTCAAGATCAAAAGGCCCTAACTTATATTGGGTGAGGCATCCCAACTTTACATCGTTTTTTTCCAGAAGCATTCTGAAGTGTTCCTCTCCCATTTCTTCAATTTGCTCCCGTTGATCTCCATGAACTTTGGGCCATATATCGATGTATTTTGCACCAATTTTCCTGGTTTCTGGAAGTATTTCGGACAGCTCAGAGTACCCGTACATACATGACCCCAGAATATAGTTGAGCTGAAAATCCTCAAACATCGAAAATCCATAAGGAGATAGGCATGTCATGCCCGATGTAAGAATTCCCATTTGCTTCAAAAACTGCCTCCTATCCCCTATCATGGCGCAATGGAATATTGTTGCAGTTGCTGAATAAATTCTTTCATGTATGGCATTTTATAATCATGCCATGTCCGGCAGCTTATCAGATTGCCATCGATCACCAGTGCTTCATCTACATAGGTACCACCCACTTGTGTTATATCCAGCGCACACTTTGCTACTGTTGTCATTTTGCGTCCTTCCAGCACTCCGGCAGCAGCTACGATTTCTACGCCATGACAGACAACAGCCACAGGTTTTTCTTTTTCGAAAAAGTGACGGGTAATCTTAAGCAAATCTTCATCATACCGGAGATACTCGGGGGCTCTCCCTCCAGAAATAAACAAGCCATCAAATTGAGAGGGATCTACATCTTTAAATGCAACTTCTGCTTCCATGTGATACCCGGGAGCTTCCTGTGTAATATCCCAGGGAATATTACTGCCCGGGGGGACTTCATGTGTCACCAAATGATAATTGCGGGCCTCAGGACCTGTAACTACTACTTCATAGCCTTCCTCCTGGAGTCGAAAAAAGGGATAAAACGTATCGATTACTTCAGTAGCATCACCGATCGGCATGAGAATGCGCATTTTTTTCGGCTGATCTTGAGACAAACTGCCTACTTTATTGAGTACAAATGTGGCGGGTGCCAACATAGACCACTTACATAAATCCCTCCTTTTCATAATTAATAAATATTTTTTATTGTTAAATAAATTCTACACGTCACTAGACATAGAAGCCATCACGTGCTTCTACCACACCCGGATGTTTTTCCATTTCCTCTTCGATTAGATCCACTCCTAATCCGGGTTCGTCAGATAGCATTAAATGACCATTTTGTAGCGGTATCGGTTTTGATATAATCTCATCTCGCCAACTCACATCCTGAAGCATAAATTCCTGTCGGAAAAAGTTGGGAATTGATGCACAAACATGGGCACTGGCCAATGTAGAAAGCGGACCATTAGGGTTATGCGGGGCGATAAGTACATTATATGTTTCGGCCATGGTTGCCATCCGTTTCATCTCACTGGGCCCGCCACAGCGAGTAATATCCGGCATCATAATATCACAGACATTTTTTTCCAGAAGCGCACGAATACCATATCGAGTATAGTGTCTTTCACCAACACAAATGGAAACTTTAGGGTCCAAGCGCTCACGTATGCTTCGGAGCACCTGTTCATTTTCAGGACCTACAGGTTCTTCATACCAGGTGATATCCAGATCCGACAAACGCTCAGCCATGGTGATCGCTGTCTTGAAATTTAACATGGCATGGGTTTCAATCATCATGTCCACTTCAGGACCCACAGCCTCTCTAACTGCAGCACATATTTCGTAGGCCAGATCCTGTTGTTTTTTACCTAATGATAGATTGGTAGATAAGTGATCACCGTACAAATAATTTGTATGAGCAAATGGGTCAAACTTTAACCCGGTGAATCCCTTCTCCACCACTTTCTTAGACTGTGCAGCATAATCTTCAGCGTTATGGTCTCCTTTCAAAAACCAATAGTTAGCGTATAAGAGAATTTCTCTGCGGTAACTGCCTCCCAGTAATTCGTAGCAGGGCACGCCCAATACTTTGGCCTTGAGATCAAGCAATGCCATATCAATACCACTGATCGCACATAGGCTGGCACCGTAGGGGCCTACCCAGTTGAGGTCCCGGTACAGCTTGGTCCATATATAATCGATCCGCATGGGATCCATTCCGATTATTCGTTCGCCGACATGCCTTGTGGCTGCTTCTACAATAGGGCTTCCCGGCCAGTTAGTAGCTTCGCCTACACCAGTGAATCCTTCATCTGTATATATTTTTAGTAGGGTCCAGTTATATTTAACACCTTCTACCAACCAAACTTTTACATCCGTAATTTTCATTGATTTACTTTTTACATGATTCCGTACTTATTCCAGGCATCTACTGCGCTCATACCTTTTTTTATCTGTTTTAGTACTGTGCGCTCACCTTCTGCCTTTTCGAATGACATCATTAATATTTCTTCTTCATATTTCTGAGGTACAACAAGCACACCTTCCATGTCACCAAAGACCAGGTCACCCGGCGTCACATGAACGCCATCGATTTCCAATGGCACACGATAATCAATGACTTGTCCCCGAGGTGCCTGATCCTGAGCATAGTGGCCATAGGAAAAGACAGGAAAAGCAGGATCAGAAATATTCAATATGCCCTGTGCATCTCTGGAGTAACCATTCACCACAGCACCGGCAGCTCCCAACACATGGGCTCGTGTCATCATGATCTCACCGATTAACGCATAGTGGTCAGAAGCACCTGAACACAAGTATACCTCACCCGGCTTAAGGTCGTCCAGAGCGTCCAGCATATAGCCAAAAGGTTTATCCACCGGTTTAATGCTTCCAACCGAAGTTCCAACATCTTTTTCCAGTACAGTCATTGCGCGTCCGACCACGACCATATCTTCACGAAGTGGCTTGATGCGTGGCGATAAAAACTGATGATATAAATGAATTTTATCCATTATATCTCCCACTACCGCTGTATATAAGTGCTGCTTAATAAGCCTAAATAATTCCTCGTCTGACTTCCATGTTATCATGTATGTTTATTCAATTTTATTTTATTGTATTAAGTGCATTTCTGGGTCCATTTCCCTTTAATACATCCATGACATTTTGGACCGCCAGCGCGTAGGACTTCTTGCGTGCCTCTTGGGTTCCCCCAGCGATATGTGGTGATAAATACACGGATGGATGTAATCGAATTTGCTCTGGCACTTGAGGTTCGTGCTCAAAGACATCGAGGATAGCGCCGGCAATTTTTTCTGTGCTTAATGCTGCAATCAGGCTCTTTTGATCTACTACTTTACCTCTGGAGCTATTAACAAATAGAACCCCTTGCTTCATCTTAGAGAACTCTTTGTCACCAATAAGGTGATGTGTATTCTCATTGTAAGGTACATGCAGACTCAGTATATCCGAGGTGCCCAGTAGCTCATCCATTGAGACCGCTTTAAACG
>JAUILM010000634.1 GCA_030432855.1 Bacteroidia bacterium | reverse complement strand
CCGTCTTCTCAGCGTACGGTTCATGATCCTTCTTTATTGAGTATTGGTATGGTGGATGTAGGAAATTCATATTTCGAAAGGGTCTACCATCGATGTCAACAGGAAGAATGGACCTGGGCCTATGATCATCTCAGTATGCAGGGGCGGATGCATCGCGATATTATGGCATTTCCCAGCAACCATTTCTACAATGGTACATTGAAAATCCTTTCTGGTGGATCATCTTCAGATGTTCAAACCTGGCCCCTGTCACTGACTTCAGATGGTAGTGCACTCCAGGATGTACTAACGTCGAAAAGATTAGTCTTCCTGCCTGTGATCTCCGATGAATTGTACAGCAGTAAGACCAATGAGCATGAAGCCAATCTGGTAGGCAAAATTGTCGGTGATCTGTTTGACATTTATAAGTCTTCCGGTCGTGAACTTCAGGCAAGTCAAATAGGTATCATCACACCATTTCGAGCTCAGATTGCCATGATCAAAAATCAGTTATCGGATATAGGCTTAGCAGTACCCGAGATGACCGTAGACACCGTCGAGCGGTTTCAGGGTGGTGCCCGGGACATTATTATCATATCGCTCTGCATCAACTCCACACATCAGCTGGACAATATAGTTTCCATGTCATCCGATGGGGTAGATCGAAAGCTTAATGTGGCTCTGACAAGAGCACGTGAGCAATTAATTATCCTCGGAGATCCTACAATCTTGAGCGAGAATGAAATCTACGCCGAGCTGATCCGCGAGTATCAGGTGGAGATTTAGCGTTGCGATTACTAAATTGGCACACTCCAAGATTCGTCCGCTTAAATTTATCTGCGTTTTAAAAAGCTCACGGAGCTATGCTATACTTCGCTTTTGATGCCTTGCTAAAAGGCAAAATGACTTCACTGTAAGTATGCTCACTAGTCGATACCTATGAACTTATGGGTTTGGAGGCTAAGTCTCCATTGTGGATGATGCAAGCAATATGCAATGGCTGCCTGTGTGTTAGCCTGTACCTGGGGACCATCCATGGGTTGTAAGAAAAAGTATTCAAAGTCCAGTGATGCCACGCTATCGGGAGTCACTTCGGTTTGCGGATACACCAACTTGAGTTCCTGCCCTGATGTCTGCACAATCTCACTTAGAGGTTTAGGACTTACGCATATCCAGTCAATACTGGGAGGAGCCGCAATGGTACCATTTGTCTCCACGGCTACTTCAAAACCCTCGTTTTTGAAAGCCTGTACCAGCGCTTCATCCAATTGCAGCAAGGGTTCACCTCCCGTGCAGACTACATATTTATCTTTCATGGTTTGGGGCCATAGGATGTTTACCTGATGGGCCAGAGAGGCGGCCTCGTATTTTCCACCATTTACACCATCAGTCCCCACAAAATCCGTATCGCAGAATGTGCATTTCGCCTGGGCCCGATCCTCTTCTCTACCTGTCCATAGATTGCATCCACTGAATCTACAAAAGACAGCAGGACGTCCGGTCTGCATCCCTTCTCCCTGAATGGTATAGTAGATTTCTTTTACCGAGTACTTTTTCATGGCCATATCTCCAAACTGCAAAAATACGATTTGACTTGCATCTTATGAGATTAGCTGTATGACTTGTGATTTTCTCCGCGATATGGAGACTAATAGAGGAAAAAATAAGACATGCATTATCTAATCTCATTCATTTGCACAATTACCCTAATCAGCAATATGACCCTCTCCGGAATGATTGGAAAGTGGTCTGGCATCATCAATGTACAGGGGCAACAGCTTAAAATTGAAGTAGAAGTACAAAAGGACGATGGACACCTATCCTCGGTGATCAATAGCCCGGATCAAGGTATCTCTGGAATCCCCGTGGCATCAACCGTACTTGTAGGAGATACATTAAGTCTCGATATCACTTCCATCCAGGCAACCTATCAGGGAATCGTGCAGACTGATTCGATAATTGGAATTTGGGCCCAAAGTGGAATCGAGGTCCCCCTCAATCTTAGGAAAGAAAAGTAAAGACATTTCCTCCCAACAATATCATACTACCATACGGTCTAAAGCGGATGATTGAGTAACTTCCTGCTATAAAACCAATTGCGGAAGATTACAAAGCCTATGGAATCAGAGAGTATAGCATTATCGCGCCAGCGAGAGATTTATATGGCAGGATTGAGAGGCAAGAAAATGTCGATTCCATTCACATATGATGCACTGGTGGAGGCTGCAAGAGAAGTGATGTCAGATCCTGCGTGGGCCTATGTGATGGGGGCTGCGGGAGCGGAGAAAACCATGCATACCAATACCGCGGCGTTCGATAGCTGGAAGATACTTCCTCGCGTCTTGCGGGATGTGGGAAGTCGGGATATCTCTACCTCGTATGCTGGCAAGAGCTTTAATACACCCTTCTTTATTTGTCCTGTGGGATCACTGGGACTTGTACATGCGAAAGCAGATCTGGCAGCCGCCAGAGCAGCAGCTAGACTCGGGATTCCTTTTATGTCCAGCAATCAGTCTAGCATTTCGATGGAGGACCTGAGTCAGGGTATGGGTACCGGGCCTAAGATGTTTCAGTTGTACTGGAGCAATAGTGATGAGTTGGTATCGAGCTTCATCCAAAGAGCCGAGCAGGCCAATTTTGATGCCCTGGTTGTCACGGTTGATAATACCTTGTTGGGCTGGCGATCACGGGACCTGCAAAGTGCTTACCTACCTTATTTGCATGGCCATGGATTGGCACACTATACCAGTGACCCGGTATTCAGGCAGTTGGTTGAAGAAACAAGGGACAAACCCTCTGCAACAGGAGGGGTCAATCTCAAGGTGATCAGTGCCTTGATACAAATGGCTTATCGCCATCCCGGTTCTACCTGGGCAAATCTACGGTCAGGAATATCTCTGAAAAGTGCCCGGAAATTTGTAGACGTATTTATGAAGCCCTCGTTAAGCTGGTCAGACATCAGGCAGCTCCGTGATATGACACAGCTGCCCATTGTCGTCAAGGGAATCCAACACCCAGAGGATGCCGCTCTTGCCGTGGATGCGGGTGTGAATACAATAATGGTTTCTAATCATGGTGGTAGACAGGTTGATGGCGGCATTAGTAGCCTGGACGCCCTTGTGGGAGTGATGGATGCGGTGGGTGGAAAGGTAGATGTGTTGTTTGATAGTGGAATTCGGAGTGGAATGGATGCTTTCAAAGCATTGGCATTGGGAGCTAAAGCGGTAGGTATCGGCCGGCCATTTGTCCTGGCGCTTGCCCTGGCGGGTGAGCAGGGCGTGAGGGATCTGCTCCTGAACTATGTGGCAGAATTCGAACTCACCATGGGATTGTCAGGATGCAGTACCGTCCAGGAGATTACTATGGACTTCCTGAAGCGGATATAGCATGACACGGAGCGACTCAAGTGAGTTGGTATACTACCATAGGATAACTCAGGTCCTGGATTTTATCGATAGCAATCTCGATAAATCCATTACCGTTTTGGACCTGGCAAGAGAAGCCTATTTCTCGCCTTTTCATTTCCAGCGCATTTTCAAATCAATTTTGCACGAGACTCCGTATGAACTCATTCTTAGACGACGACTAGAAAAGGGTGCCAGATTATTGGTGTTTCATCCCCGGCAGCGCGTTCGAGATATTGCTCTGGAGGTGGGCTTTCCCAATGCGGAGAACTTTACGAGACAATTCAAGAGTAGGTACAGTATGTCGCCATCTCAATTTCGCAAGGCGCCTAATCTGGTGGAGGTGAAAAAGACTCAGGAGGTCGACTTTCAAAAAGTGATTGAGGAAGTCAGAAAAAGTGACTTGACGGATTTTCAGGTTGAGGTCGAAACGCTTCCTGCGATACCGGTGTATTATTGCCGGGCGATCTTTGGTTCGGATGGATCCGAGCTCCTTGACAGATACCAATCACTTATACGTTGGGCAGATAGAAATGAATTACCGTACAAAGGGCCCATGCGTAGGTTTGGTATGTCCATTGATCATCCATCTTTCACACCCCCTGATAAGTATCGTTATGATTTTGCCATCCGAAGCA
>JAUILM010000010.1 GCA_030432855.1 Bacteroidia bacterium | reverse complement strand
TATTTAGGCGCAGACCCCGATTACTACCCGGATCCTTCACGAAATCTTTTACAGGAGCTGGGTGTCGAAGGACCCTATTTTCACTACTTAGGCACCATTGAGCCACGAAAAGATCTCGCTACGTTGCTTTCAGCCTATCAGAAAGTCCGTGATAGCACAAAGCATTTAAAACCAAAACTTATCATCGCCGGTGCTGATGGATGGAAAACTGAAGAATTTTATCAAGCTCTGGATCAACATCCTTATCGAACGGATATTGTCCTACCAGGCTACGTAACAAAACAGCAGGCCCGTCAACTGCATACAAACTCCATTGCCATGATTTATCCCAGTAAATACGAGGGGTTCGGATTTCCAGTCCTGGAAGCTCTTAGCTGTGGTGGCAAGATCATCACGACCTCCAATTCCAGTCTACCTGAAGTAGGTGGTGATTTAGCCCTATATTTTGAAACGGGAAATGACAATGAACTAGCGAAGGCAATGAAAAAAATAATGAATGAGCCTTTGGATGAAAAATACTCCTTACGAGCAACATCCTGGACCCAAAAATTTACCTGGGACCGATATACCGATCATCTTTACGAAAGACTCAGACAGCTGAAGCCTTAACAAGTAATAATCTTTACCATTCAATATGGTCATACTTAAGCTCGCTTCTTACTTTACAAATAATTATAATATTCTTGAACTTTCTGACACATCTGCTGATAGGGTATTGCATAGCTTTGTCAAAATCAACTTTGCAAAGAGATGCGAAGAATACTCTATGCTACTCAGGCAACAGGAAACGGGCATTTGGCCAGGGCCCTGGAAATGATACCCAAATTATCTCTGTACGGTCATATAGACGTACTCGTCAGTGGCACTCAGGCCCAAATCAAACTTCCATTTGAGATCGCTCTAAAAAAAAGAGGCATTAGTCTGATCTACCATGATAATGGTGGCATTAACTTCTGGAAAACCGCACGAAAAAGTCACCTCCATAAATATATAAGGGACGTACTCAGTCTTGACCTACGTCAATATGACTTAATATTTAATGACTTCGAACCGATAACAGCCTGGGCGGCCCGGCATAGAGATATTCCGGTTATTGGCATAAGTCATCAGGCTTCCTTCTTATCCGGATCTACACCACGACCCTCAAAAAAAAATCGAATGGGAGAATGGGTGCTAAGACATTTCGCACCTTGTGACCGACCCATTGGTTTCCATTTTGAAAAATATGATGACTTTATCGAGACGCCAATCATTCGTCAGGCTATTCGCGACATCACTCCAGAAGAGGGCAATCATTACACCGTCTATCTACCATCCTTCGAACCCAAAAATTTGATAAATCATCTTTCTTTTAGTAAAGACACCGAGTGGCATATATTTTCCAGAGATGTGGATTCTCCAGTACAAATTGATAATTTCAAAATATTGCCCATTGACCAGCATCGATGGCTGGAATCCTTTGGAACCTGCCGGGGAGCATTTTTAGGCTCAGGATTTGAAGGTCCTTCCGAGGCTTTGTTCCTCGGAAAAAAACTACTCACAATCCCCATTAAGGGTCACTATGAACAACAGGCTAATGCAGCGGCATTGAAAAAAATGGGTGTTCGCGTCATCGAAAGGGTTAATGCCAGCTTTAAGAATGAAGTAAAGCAGTGGATTGAAATTGATCAGCCCATTAAGAAATACTATCCGGATAATGCGGCTGAAATACTGTCGCGCAGAGTCTTTTCGAATATGACAAGCTATCAGGCGCTTCGATATAGCTTTTTATATTGAAAACGGTATCCGGTATCCGGTATCCGGAGTTTCTTAATAAATAGGTACGGCTCCGTGTGTTTTGGTGCCGGGTGCCGGGTACCAGATGCCGGGAATTTTTAATAAATAATACACGTTCTCTTTTTATTGTGGTGCTCGAAATGGTCAGAAATTGCTCCCAACTACCAGCATCCAACTCACTATTTAAGAATAGAAGGACCCCGATCTGAAGGTAACAACTCCTCCATATCTAACAAATCCATACAGGTGCCAGCCACTTGTCTTTGCCAGAGTTGCATCGCCTCCTTGACCTCACCTTTTGCTTCTGTGTCTGGTCCCATCACGACCATCCAGATGGCGTCAGATCCCACATAGGTTTTTCCATGACTTTTCCACTCGCCATCTTTATAGGAACCGCGGCCATGATCGGTAGTTATAACCAATGAGGTTTTGTCTTTATACTGAGGATGATGCTGAATATAATCCCATAATTCACTGATAAATTTATCGGTTTGATGAGCAGAGTTTAAATAATGATCATAGCGTCCATCATGTGCAAAATCATCGGTTTCTCCATAGGAAATATAAACTACACGCGGCAAATGCTTATCCAGATATTCCAGGGTGAAATTATGCGTGAAAGCATCCAGTCTCACGGTAGACCAGGGGCTGGGAATTTGGTCCTGTAATTCATTCAAAAATGATTCTTTTAGTGACAAATCACCTTTTGCTTTTTCAAATCCTGCATTTACAGGTACCTTGCTCCTTTCCTCATTAATAATGTAGGGAAAGACATCCCACGAGGCAAACGCAGCGACTTTGCCTTGAAAGTCAGCATGCATATTAAGATACTCCAGGAAGGTAGTGTCCGGGTTTTGGATCTTCTCGTTAGAATGTATGGCCTGCGCATTTGTTTTTCCTCCCAGTATTTCTCCATATCCAGGATAAGAAAACCAGAAAATATTGCTGCAATTGACCTTATTTTCAAGATTCCGGTTTCCATAAATGGCACCATTTTCTGATAGGGTACTCCAGAAAAAAGGCAATAACCTCTGCCTTCTTACCATTGGATCATCATCCCAATATGCTGCCAATAAAGCAGATGTATCTTTAACGTAAGTCAGATCGGCAATTAATTCTGGATCGGCTCCTGAAAATAATTCCTCCCACCGCAATCCATCAAATGTCACAAGAAAGAGATTTTCAGTTTTCTGTGCTTGTACAAGCGTATGAAAAGTCAGAAAAAGAATAATGCAAGTATTTGCTCTAATCATTTGATACCGATTTAAATGCACTATCAAGTGTTTCACAGATAAAATCTACATGATCACTGGTGATGGTTAGTGCAGGTCTCAAGGATATCGTATTACCATCAATAATTTTAAAACTCAGCCCAGCCTGCTGACAATAGTACATAATCCACTCTGCTTCCGAAATCGCCTTTTTCTTTCTGGCTCGATCCGTCACAAGGTCTATTCCCACCAGGAGTCCACGTCCTACAATATTACCAATAATACTGTGTTCTTCTTTCAATTCCATCAATTTATCCATCAGGTAGCTACCTTGCTGCTGCGCGTTGTTGACCAGACCTTCGCGGCCAATGGTTTCTAGCACTTCGAGACCAACCGCTCCAGCTATGGGATTTTTCTCATGTGTGAAATGCCCGACCGACTTTTCACCCCCGACATTAAACTTCGATTTTGTAATGATCGCAGCGGATGGCATCAACCCTCCACCCAATGATTTACCGACCACAATGATATCCGGCTCGACATAATGCTCTGTAGCAAATAGCTTACCTGTCCGGCCCAATCCACAGACGATCTCATCAAAAATGAGGAGTGCACCATACTGATTGCAGATCTCACGTACCTGCATCCAATAATAACTACTTGGCACATGCGGAGATGAGCTGATGGGAGTAGCTACTACGGCGGCGATCGTTGGATTCTGTGCAAATGCTCTTCGAACCTGGTGAATATACAGGTCATCAATTTTTTCCCTTTCGTAAGCAGGGAGTTTCCAGGGATTTCGATAGTAGGAAGGAAATTCCACATGTAGACACCCTGACATCATCGGTCCGAAACCTTCTGTAAAGTGAGGATTCCCACCGATGGACGCTGAAAGTGCAGTAGCACCATGAAAGCTGTCATAATAGGAAAGTGTCTTATAATTACCAGTATACAACCTGGCAAGTAATACCGCCATCTCATTGGCTTCTGATCCTCCGGGACAAAATAACACCCGATCAAAACCATCGGGGGCTAATTGCACAAGTTTCTTCGCCAACTTAATAGAGGGCACATTTCCAAGACGTCGTGGACTAAAAGTGAGTGAGGCGTCCAACATCGCTCTGGCAGCATCTAATACCTTTGGATGACTAAACCCCACATTGTGGACTCCGTTTCCATGACAATCCAGGTACTGATTTCCCGACAAATCATAAAAGTAGGGCCCCTTCACCGTGCTTACAATATTCATTACCGGACTGGAGAGGGCCTGATGCAAATAAAGATGCGCATCCTCTTCTATGCGCTTTTTGGTTTCATCAGACAATTGCTCTACAAACTGTTGTCGTAATGCTGATCGATTATGATCTCCTTGTTGGATTTCCATGTTTGCCAATAAATCAATTAAAAAAAAAGAGCGATCAAGGGGATTGATCGCTCAGAAATAAACTACAAATGAAGGACTGCATATGATAGATCTTGCTTTCCTTTGAAAGCTGTGTATAGTAGTACGCGCTTTGGTAAGATCTCCATTTTAGTTTACTGCTAACAAAATCTTTATTTTCTTTTCGTATCTAACCTTGGTACTAATTTCGACATAAATGTCACGGATATCTGGGAGACGAGGAAGGCAATAGCATTAAAAAAAGATAAAATGCCCGTGGCTAATATGAAGTAAATGTTAAGTGATTTTTGCTCTGAAATATTGCCAGGCGCCTGACATCAATAAAATGCCCAGGACACCGATCAAGAGCGATGTAATACTTAAAAAGTCTATCCAGGCACCATCCGAGGTGAGAAAGTTTTTGCAGACTAACAATCCCACTGATCCCACATATCCTACGGAATCAGCGATGTAGATCAAAAAACCCGCGTTGGCAGGTCTGCCTACGGCCGACACCATGCGATCAAAGAAGATGCAATTGAAAGGCACATACGACATAAACAAGCCTAACCCCAGCAGAACCATCCACAATACTGGTGAAATAATCCCTATCCAAAAAGAAATCGTACTTCCGATCAGAACGGCAGCTCCCGCACCTACCAGCCAATGATTCATCTTAAATGCATAGCGATTATCCTTTATAAAGATCATACTACTGATCATTAGTAATACAATAATAGCCACAGGGATTTCAGTCCAGGTAAAAATAGATGCCTGATCTCCATAACCCAACTCTATCCAAATTTCTGACGCAAAATTGTCCCGGAAATCACGAAGTGCGGTCAATAAAAAATAGAACATAACAACCAGCAGAATGCCCAAACCATTTGCAGCAACATATCTTCTTCGATCGTGCCGATTCATTGTGATTCTTTCCACCCTGGCCTTCCGGTCTTGTTCTGACTGATCCGGTATAGCACCTAGCAGCCATGCACCCAGCAGCAAGGGAATGGTAAAAACCAAGCCCGCAGCAAATGGCATCATTTGTTCGGACACTCCTTCTAGCAACAAGAATTTTCCAACGGATTTTGAGACTCCGGACGCTACAATAAAACTGACACTTAAACCTGCGCCAAGAAATTCAGAAGTAGTCCTTCCTTCCAGAAAAGAAAATACGATACCCCAAATCAATCCAAGCGGAAGACCATTAAAAAATAAAAGGATAATATTAATAGGTGCCGGGACCAGCCAAAAGATCAGCAGTGCCACTTCCGCGATCCCTACCAACCCCAGAAGGTAGGCGATCCGATAAGCAGGTTTTAATTCAGAAACAAACTTGATTCCAATATATTTTGAAATCGCATATCCCAAAAGTTGGGAAAAAATCAACCACATCTTATAATCAATACCCAGAACGGCGTCATACATCCCAAAAGTAGCTGCGGAAAAGGGCTTCCGGAAGCCATACATACTGAAGTATGTTAAAAAAGCTGCAAAAGCAGCATACATAGTAAAAAGCGGTGCTTTGTCACTCCTCCATGAAATAAGCGTGGCTTGCAAATTCATAGCAGGAAGAATACTTACAGGTACTTCTCCAGGATAATGGGTAGCTGATCCAAACTGTCCAGGACGTAATTGGGTTTACACTCCATCAGCTCACTATAGGTATGTGCTCCTCCCGTCACACCTATATTTAGTAAGCACTCAGCAGCCTGACCTGCCTGGATATCCACCGGTGTATCACCCACTTTCACCACTTCGATTGGATCATAGATATCCAATCTTTTCATTGCCATTTTTATCATATCAGGATGCGGACGTCCTTTACCCGTTTCATCGGGAGTCAGCGAAAGATCAATTAATGAATACTGACTGCCTCTATAGTTTTCATCTAATCCTTTGTCCCAGCCCAGCTTTTCCAGAATAATATTGCATACTTTTCGGTAGAATCCTGTGGTCAGGGCTATGTGAATATTGTGTTCTCTCAACCAATGAAAGCAATAAACAGCCCCTCTTGCAGGTCGGGCACCATACGTCAAATAATGATTTTCCAGATTATCCCTAAACTGGTCGTAGGTGATATCTGTCTTACGTTCTATCTCTGTCGGATCTGTTACTTTGAGGGTCCACAAGGACTTAATCGCTTGTCGCTTAGGCAATCCCTGGACCGCCTTAATCTGACTTCTTGTTATATCAAGTCCTGTGTCTCTGGTAGAATTAAAAAATGCATCCTCCACCACATTATCATCTTCTACGGTGGTACCAGCCATATCAAAAACTACGAGTTTAATCATTAGTCACATTTGAATATTCGAATGCACCAATAATAGAGAATAACCGGGGCCTCAGAAACCCAGTGCTTGAAGCTTTACAATAAAATAATCCTGAGTTAATCTGACTATCTAACGAGAGCTATAATATTAGCATTTCTCCATTTCGACCAGCTAACCCGGCAAAAAAAACCACTAATGTGAGCATGTTTTTGTGACATGCATGTAATGCAGATTGCTATAGAGTCATCTGCGCTCAGAACAGCTAGTGACAGAATTTAAAAAAAGGACTGAAAAAACAAATAAAAGTTACATGTACAATAAAGATCAATATTATGATATGGCAATAATTGGAGGAGGCATCATTGGGCTTTCTCTGGCGTACACCTTTGCCCAGGAAGGTCAAAGAGTGGCCGTCTTTGAAAAAGATGGATATTGTAAGGGCGCCAGCATTCGAAATTTTGGTATGATCTGGCCGATCGGTCAGGCTTTGGAGACATTAGATATGGCTCTGGAATCAGCTTCTATTTGGAAAAAATTATCGGCTGAGGCCGGATTCTGGATGCGAAACAATGGATCACTGCATGTAGCCTATCATGAAGATGAATGGGATGTATTGAAGGAATTCCATGAAAACTTTGGCCAGCATTACAATACCGATCTCTTTTCTGGAAGAATGGCAGGGAAGCGATCTGCATATGTTCAGCAAAAAAATCTGATCGGTGCACTATATAGTCCTAACGAAGTCAATGTGGATCCAAGGCAAGCTATACCAATGATTACCAAATACTTAAAAGAAGTGCTGGACGTAGCATTTTTCAACAATACGTATATCATAGAAATCGAAGGAAATAGAATACATGATGACCATAATATTTGGAAGGCGGATCAGATCATCGTATGCACCGGGCATCGACTGAGGACCCTTTTTCCCGATACATTTACGAGTTGGCCCCTGATGAATTGCAAGTTGCAGATGATGTGCATTTCCAATGAGCATGAAAACTTTAACCTGGGACCCAATCTCGCTGCGGGTCTCACACTGCAACACTATAAATCATTCAAGGAGTGTAAATCACTTACAACATTAAAAAGAAGACTGGAAAAATCACTACCTGAATACCTTGAAAATGGTATCCATGTCATGGTGTCACAAAACAGCAGGGGGGATTTAATCATTGGTGATAGTCACCACTACGATCAGGCGTTTGACCCTTTTATATCAGCAGAAATCAATCAAATGATTCTAAAGTATCTAAGGACATTCTTGTCAGTTAAGGATTTTCATATTTCTCAATTGTGGTATGGTGTTTACGCGAAGTCTATGGATCAAAATCCCTACTTTTTCAGGAGACACAGTCAGCACTGCTGGATATTAACGGGACTGGGAGGCGCAGGAATGACTTTATCCTTCGGTTTGGCCAAAAAGATTTGTGACAAGCTCTTTCACTAGTCAAAAGTTGATAAAAAAATAAATCTATTCTCACGATCATGTCACCATATAAATTATTTTATATAAGGAATATTTATAGATTATTTACATACATGTATTAAAATATTACACCGAATTAAGCCAGAGGTAAAGTCAAGTTAACACAGGATGTATTGTTTTGATGTTTTAATTAATAACCAAAAAAGAAGACAATATGCTCCGAAGTTTACTTCAAATTATATTCTTGATGTTTGTCACAACATCACTTCATGCACAGGACCTTCAGCACCTTGCCAGCTACATGACAGGGGAAGAAGGGTCGGCCGAAACCGTCGCTTACGACTCTGATTCAAAACTTGCTTTTTTTACAAATTCCAGCACTAACAGCTTTAGCATAGTCGACATTTCAGATCCTAATACTCCCGTGTTGGTTTCTGACATCGCGTTGGACAGCTATGGGGGTGGTCCCAACTCGATAGCTGTATATGGTGGATTGGTGGCTGTCGCCGTAGAAGCCAACGAAAAAACAGAAGATGGTATGGTTGTATTTTTTGATACAGCTGGCGTGTATCTCAGTGAGGTTACTGCCGGAGCATTACCCGACATGATCACTTTTACTCCCGATGGCAGCAAATTGTTGGTGGCTAATGAAGGAGAACCGAATGATGACTATACCGTGGATCCCAATGGTAGTGTCTCTATCATTTCACTTGAGAATGGACCGGTGAGTGCTACCGTTCAGACTATAGATTTCTCAGAATTTGATGACCGAAAAGCATCCCTGATCAATAAAGGGGTGAGAATCTTTGGAAACAATTTTACGGCCACTGTAGCTCAAGACCTGGAGCCAGAGTATATTACGACTAATGCGGATGGTAGCATAGCATACGTAAATTGTCAGGAAGCAAACGCCCTGGCCGTTCTTGACGTGAATGCCGGAACCTGGATGGATATACTTCCATTGGGTTTTAAGGATCACTCATCTGGAAGACCCAGTGTCACTCCCTACATTCTCAATGAAATGGTAGCGGACTGGCCAGTCCTGGGAACACCCGTCTATGATGGTGGACAAGATCCTGTTTTGCTGGGAGGATTTTCAGGCCTCTTCTATGCAGCTGACGAATCGACGGAGGATAATCATGTATTCTATGCGATTCCTGACCGAGGACCTAACGATGGTACTGCAAGCATTGCAAATGTGACTCCGACACCGGCTCAAAATCTGCGCCCTTTCAAGTTGCCAAACTATCAGGCACGGATTGTTCAATTTACACTTGATCAGACAAGCGGCACCATTACATTGGGAGATTCCATTTTCCTCCATCAGTCAGATGGCATGACACCGATCAGTGGACGGGGAAATATCGAAGGATTTGATGAAGTACCGGTGACGTATGCCGATCCTAATACTGACTACGCCAACGTCGATTACACGGATGCCGATGGTGAAGAGTACCATGCACTGCCTTATGATCCATTTGGTGGTGACTTTGAGGGCATACTGAAAGATAAGGAAGGTAGCTTCTGGATGTGTGATGAGTATCGGCCAGCGATTTATAAGTTCACAGCCGACGGAACGCTGATGGATCGTTTTGTTCCTGCAGGCACCTCCACGCTGGGTTCTACTGCAGCGCCTGAAGGGACTTTTGGATCAGAGACACTACCTGCCGTATATGCCAAGAGAAGAGCCAATAGAGGATTTGAGGCAATAGCATACGATTCAACAGAAAATGTGATTTATGCCTTTATCCAGTCTCCAATTGAAAATCCCGATAGCGATGTACGCAACAATACCGATGTGATCAGAATACTGGGAGTAAGTGCTACTGATGGAACCCCTGTGTCCGAATATGTATACTTACTCGAACGTAACAAAGACAGTGGTTACGCATCCTCACGTGTAGATAAAATTGGAGATGCTTTTTATACCGGCGATGGAAAGTTTCTTGTGCTGGAAAGGGACTCCGAAGGTCCCGATGCAACCACTGGTAAGAAATATGTGTACGAGATAGACATTACGTTGGCGACCAATACGCTGGATTTACCTATTTCAACTTTTGATGGTTCTACAATGGATACCACATTAGAACAATCCTCAGCTGACCAATTGGTGGCAGCGGGTATACGGCCGGTGCAGAAATATAAGGTGCTGAACCTCCCTTCCGTTGGATACATGAGTTCAGATAAGCCTGAGGGTGTGGCTTTACTTCCCGATGGTTCTATCGCAGTATTGAATGACAATGACTTTGGATTAGCCGGGGCCGGAATTACGGATAATAGCGTACTGGGTATCATTTCATTTGATGACAGTCATGGATTTGACGCCAGTAACCGGGATGATGCCATCAATATTGACAATCATCCTACTTTGGGAATGTATATGCCCGATGGAATAGCCAGCTATGAAGTAGATGGTATCACCTATATCGTAACCGTCAACGAAGGAGATTCCCGGGATTATGATGGATATTCAGAAGAGGAACGGGTAGCTGATATTACACTAAATCCATCATACTATCCAGACGCGGCTGCTTTACAGGATGATGCAGACCTGGGACGTCTTAAGACTACCATAGCTACGGGAGATTATGACCAGGATGGTACCTTCGAACAGATTTACTCATACGGTGCACGGTCATTCTCCATATTTGATCAATATGGAAACCTGGTATACGATAGTGGAAATGAATTTGCCAAAACTGTTGAAGCAGAAGAACCTGAGCTGTTTAATGAAGATGAAGGTGAAATTGATGGACGATCTGATGATAAAGGAGTAGAACCAGAAGCAATAGCTATTGGAACCATTGGTGATTTCACCTATGCCTTTGTGGGTCTCGAACGTCAAAGTGGTATTATCGTCTATGACATCACCAATCCGCAGGCACCCACTTTCGTGACGTACTATAATAACCGTGTGGTGGGTGATGAAATCACAGGAGATGTGGCACCGGAAATTATTCGATTCGTTCCTGCTGATGAAAGTCCCAATCAACAGAATTTGCTACTCGTAGGCTATGAAGTGAGTGGTTCGCTGGGCATCGTTCAAATTGGCGATGTAATCACTTCTTTGAGCGAGGCAGCTGCCCTTAGTCAATTTACCATGTATCCTAACCCGGTTGTGGGACAGGGACAGATCAACTTTGACATTAACCTGTCAGGTGAAGTATTTGATATGGAAGGTCGCATGATCAAGCGGTTCGATAACGCCAGTCAACTGGATGTACACGAGTTTAGAGCCGGAATGTATGTGATAAGAACATCGGACAAAGGTGCACAGCGCTTTTTAAAGCTAGATTAAACTCGATCTAATATACTTGCACCGATGTAAAACCATCTATGGTCCAAAAAAATGAGCCTGTCCTTTAACCTAAAAAGAATACCACTCTCCTTTGGTAACTTTGAGTATACACAGTGGTTAGGACAGGCTCTTTTTCACTCTTTAGAGCAGGGGTCTCTGTAGAGTTCGACGATACCCATCATTTCCACACCCATCTATCGATTGCATGGTAAGGCATCATCTACTTGCCTAACTCATGAAGTCCCTCATTCGAGTGCATTATTCTCTCACCTGTAGCACTTTCCAAGGAAAAGATCAGCGTACTGAGAAATGCCTCATGCCTCCTCTTACCTGTGTGGCTTCGTCAGTCCCGAATCATCTAAATCTTATTGGAAAACAGCACTGTAGAATCACTACGCTATTCTGTACTTATGTTAGATGGTTTAAAGTCCAAATAACAAGAAATATCTTCTTTTAGGAAAAAAAGGTAGGAAGAGAAAGTAAAAAAGGCCCCGGATCACAAACAAACTGCTTAAGTAAAGTTAATATGCCTAGATAAAGATGACCGCACCCAAAAGATTTTTCGAAGTACACCCGGGGCCTTTGATCAACAGGCACAGGTGCGGCTTTTACCAAGATCTGAGAGTTCAATCAATTTTTTCAACATGGAATTTTGATAAGCTTTTTCACGAGTTGAATTTTCCAAAACTTTTTTCGGCGTGACGTTTCACCTTTTAAGATTCTTATACTCTCGTATAATATCTCTGATTGAACAATTCAAATCTATATAAAACCCTTCATCCAGCAAGGGTCGGAAATCAACCAGATTGTGATTTCCAATTTGGATTTTAACTGGTGTTTCAACCTCATATTAGATAATACTAATCTATGTAATTGATTGTTTTATAGCTATATATGAATAAATAGAATAAAAGCACCAGCTCTTCGCACATTGAATTTCAACCCCGAAAGAGTGATGATCCAACTATTAAAGAGTGATCCTGGTCATTGTCTGTAGTGATGTGTCTCAGGCTGTATTTGTGACAGCTGTCACAAATTAAATTTTGAAACGCACATACCTTGCAACTATAAAAATTGTAAAAATGATGAATTGCAAAAGTAGATGTCCATAAATCAATCGATACGCTAAATCGATTACCTAAACAACCAGACTATCCATTTTTTTTAAATCTTCAAATAACAAGACAAATGAAAGTTGAACAAATTTATACGGGATGTCTAGCACATGGTGCATACTATATCGAAAGTAACGGTGAAGCAGCCATCATTGATCCACTCCGTGAAGTAGAGCCGTACATTGAATTAGCTGCATCAAGAAATGCCCGAATAAAATACGTTTTCGAAACACACTTCCATGCTGATTTCGTGTCAGGTCATGTAGACCTTTCCAATAAAACAGGAGCGCCTATAGTATACGGACCCACTACGATGGAGACTGGTTTTGATATGATCGTAGCGAAAGATGGACAGGAATTTGAACTTGGTAATTCGAAAGTTCGTCTACTTCATACTCCCGGTCACACCATGGAAAGCAGCTGCTATTTGCTAATAGATGAGGATGGAAAGGAAAAAGCATTATTTACGGGTGACACATTATTTATTGGCGATGTGGGTCGTCCTGACCTGGCTCAAAAAGTAATAGCAGAGCTCACTCAGGAAAAGCTGGCTAGTCATTTATATGACTCCTTAAGGAATAAAATCATGCCTTTGGACAATGACATCATCGTCTATCCTGGCCACGGAGCAGGTTCAGCATGTGGTAAGATGATGAGCGATGAGACGACCGATACATTGGGTCATCAAAAGGCAACCAATTATGCCTTAAATCCCGAACTCACCAGAAAGGAGTTTATCGAAGCTGTTTTGACTGGCTTAACACCTCCTCCAGGATACTTCCCACAAAACGTACTAATGAATATCACGGGATATCCAAGTATAGATGACGTAGTAGCGCAGGGAACCACACCCCTGGACGTACGACAATTTGAGACATTGGCAGAACAAGATGATGTATTGATACTTGATACGCGGGATGCAGCTGACTTTGCTGAAGGATTTGTAGCCGGGTCTTATAATATAGGCATCGATGGTAGTTTTGCAAACTGGGTAGGTACCACGCTGAAAGATGTGAAGCAAAAACTTGTGATAGTTGCTGATGAAGAAAGAGTGGAGGAAGTGGCCACGAGACTGGCAAGAATTGGTTTTGACAATACACTTGGATATTTGAAAGGTGGTGTCGAAGCCTGGAAAGCAGCGGGCAAATCACTGGATTATGTGAAATCTATTACTGCTGAAGCTTTGGCTGCACTGCCATCAGAGGAAGTGAACCTAATGGATGTACGCAGAAAGAGTGAATTTGAAAGCGAGCATGTGATTGATGCCATTAATGTGCCGCTGGATTATTTGGAGGACAACATGGCAAAAGTAGATCCGAATAAGGAATATTATGTCACCTGTGGAAGTGGATATCGTTCTATGGTATTTATCTCTATCCTTAAGAGTAAAGGATATCATAACCTGATCGATGTGAAAGGAGGTTTTACCGCCATCAAGGAATCCAAAAAATTCGCCCTAAGCGAATTTAAAGAACCCACTACTCTACTCTAGATAAACATTGGAAAGGGACCCTTTATGTCCCCTTGCATTTGATTTGAACTTACTTTATCAAACTGTTTTCATAGCTGGGCTACTTTCAAAGGGAAGTAGCCTTTTCATTTCCACTTAGGGCGAATCGTTATATATTTGAATATTCACGTACAATCATGAGTTCAAATTTTCAGATCGTCAATTTTTCCAAAGAGCATGCGGAAGCGTTTTATACACTAAATAGGATTTGGATCCAAAGACACTTTACCATTGTACCCGAAGACATTCGTATATTAAAAAATCCACTTTCTGAAATTATAAAAGCGGGTGGCTTTATTAAAGTCGCACTGCATGATTCCGGTCAGGTAGTAGGTGTTTGTGCCATGAAGAAACTGACCGATAAGCCGTACGATTATGAGTTGTCAAAAATGGCGGTAGATGATGACTACCAGGGTCAGGGGATCGGTAAAGAGTTAATACAGGCTTGCATTGACCAGGCTCGGAAATTGGAAGCCAAGCAGATATATCTGGAGTCCAATACGGCATTGAAGCCCGCAATTTTCCTCTACAAAAAAATGGGATTTAGTGAAGTAAACGGAAATGGCTCCCCTTATGATCGCGTGGATATCTATATGAAACTGGACTTATAACAATAGAAAACATGTCAAAAACCAAACATATCGGCATTGTAGCTGTCAGTGCGGAAGGTGCTGCATTGTGCTACCAAACTATTTGCTCAGCAGGTAGTGAATACATGGGTCCCCACAATCATCCCGAAGTGAGTCTCCACACCTTTCCACTCAATGATCATGTGAAATTGCTGGACCGCAACGATCTCAAAGGTCTGGCTCGACTGATGGACAATTCAGCAGAAAAGCTCATATCCATTGGGGCCGAAATCATCATCTGCCCTGACAACACCAATCACCTGGCATTCGATTTTCTCAAGACTACCAAACAGATTCCCTGGTTGCACATCGCCAGAGAAGTAGCGTCGGAGGCACATACTGCTGGATATACAAAGTTAGGACTGTTAGGCACCCGGTATTTAACTGAAAGTCAGGTATATCCCAGTGCTCTACACAATTATGGCATAACCTACACGACCGGCACTGAGCAAGATCGCCAAATGGTGCACGATATAATTTTCAATGAATTAGTGTATGGACTTACCACCCCTGAGTCATTACAGAAGCTTACCTCAATCATTAAAAACTTTCAAAGTCAGGGATGTGAAGCGGTAATCCTGGGGTGTACTGAAATTCCCCTGATTGTCAATGATGAGAACTCACCCTTGCCCATACTTGATTCCACCCGGATACTAGCCCGATCGGCGCTCAAAACAGCCATAACATAGGACACTAGTAGACCGACCCATAAAATACTAGCGGCAATTTTCATATCTTTTTCCGAATTTCTGCGTTCCAAAGCCTCGACATAGCTTATGCTATGGCTGTGTTTTGCGCCTTGAACTTCGAAAAAATCTTATTAAAATTTCTCACAATATCTAATGGGTCGGTCTACTAGCCTGCCAACAACTTAATAATAAAGACCAGGACAACACTTACGATAAGACCAAAGAAGACTTTTCCCAAATCAGCAAAGATCATCCTGGCTACCGACAAGTTTACCTTCTTGTGGAGATTGACCTGCATACCAATTTCCCTACCCGCCAAAAGACCAATGAATACCCATGTAGTACTCATGGGCAGTTCTGCTTCAAACAAACCAAGGTAATTGTATTTGAAGATATAAAGGATGATGCCATAAATCAGATCAATGAATGTTGCTGAACGAATGTCTGCGGTATTAGACTTTTGTCGTACCACTTCTTGCACTGCACCCCCTCGCATGTAAAATATGTAAGCCAACAATGCCAACAGAACAGCCACCGAAAAGAAGAATCCCAGGGTAGATAAATCGTTACCTCCGCGCAAGTAAATATAGATATTGGCCAGATCCTGCGTCAACCACTGAAACCAAAGAAAGCCGGTAGTAAACCACTGTGCTACCATCCAGAACTTCTGACCTGCAGGTGTAATCTTCGAATCGATGAATCGTTTCTCGGTCAATCGGGATATGGCCACATAAATCACCAGAGCGGAAACAAAGGATACGATGTACCCCATGATTGACTTCTGAATCATACCACCCAGCTTGGTGCCGGTGTCGAACGTATTAGAAAGCAGACTGGTGATGTCACTCGGTATACCACTGAGTGAAAAAAGTGTAAGAATCATGAAGGTTGTGGACACAGGAATACCGCTACGGGTAATCAGCAGTAGTACGATGGGTGGTAGCAGATAGTACCAGGGATAGACCTCCGGCATTTGAAACTTTGCCAGACGCCCATAAGAAATGTCATCCTGAAAATACCCATATGTCAGCGCAGCCAATAAGATGATCGAGGCAAAACCCCATAGCACATACCATTTCTGTGTTTTTTCATTGGATGTAAGAAACGTGCCCAATGTTTGAATCACGTCGTTTCCAACCACAGAATAGGCTGCAAGGATAAAACCAAGCCACATTACAATAAAGGTAAGATCCATGCTGATAATTACTTGTGCGTCAGGTTATTGACACAATAATACAGGAAAGTTGAAATGACTCCTACTTTTTGTGCAACCACCCTGTCATTTAGGAGCACAACTATCTGAATATCATTAGATTAACTCAATTACACCTTATATTAAATTTTTGTAAACAAAGGTGGAGGATGTAAGCGCTCCGAAAGTAAGAAGCAAAAAAAAGACCGTCTTCCAGGGAAAACGGCCTCTCTATCTTATCTTTTGATATCGACAACTACTTCACACCCAATGCAATGGGTACATAGGTGTTTTCCCATGCCAATCCAAGTGTTGCGCTTGTATTGCGTAGATCTTGTACATCAATCAAAAATGTCTCAACAGTACATTCCAGCATCACTGGTTCTACCATCACCTTTACGGCAGGAGTCTTTTCGAAGTAGGCGTTTGAACCCCCACCTTCATGTACATGAAAGCTAACTTCCCAACTCTCTTTACCAGGTACAGTAGTAATCGTATAAGAACCTGCGGCGAGAGATTTTCCTTCTACCATTACATCCTTGTCAAATGTAATCTTATTAGGTGCATTTGCTCCGGTACGCCAGGGCTCACCATATTTCAAGAGTCCGCCAAATATTTCACGGTCCTTCATGGATGGTCGTGAATACTCAATTGTGATCGTGGTGGTTCCTGCCATAGCTTCCACTTTCGCTGACGGAGAGGCAGCAGGACCGTTGTTTTGTGCATCAACAGTTGTAAAAATCAAAGCGAGGCAAGGAATCAATAAGTAAGAAAATAATTTCCTCATGACTAACGTAAATTAAGTGGTAAAATAATCTAAAATACAATACGTATAGATAAGGCTTTTTTGCCAGATCCCCGAAAAAATGGGCATCCTGCCTACACCTTAACAAAGTGTTAACACATAAATGTCATGCACCTCGAGTATCTCATAATCGTCTTACCCGAAGACCTACCCGGGAATGGTCCTTCGGTATTTCCATGCTTTGTATTTCAGAAGTAACGATAATGGTTTTATCCAGTATTGTCTCGCCCGTATCTGCATCAATCATGGTACAACTATACCGACCCTGGGCCAGTCGTAAACTTAATTGTCCAACATTTTTGCCGCTCAGGTAAATGGCATATTCACGCTCTCGGTCCGACAACGCATGTGAGATCATACCGGGTGCGTGAAAAACAACGTCAAAATCTGGCCGCATGTTGATGTAATCGAACTCACTAATAAAACTCTTAAGAGTAGACAATTGCTTTCTCAGTCTGACTGACCCTCCACCAGGTGCGTCATTTTTTCCATCACCTCCCTCATGTCCCACATAAAATGAATAATCCAGGTTATTAAATACAGCACCACCTGCCAGAATAAAACGCCAGGCCTGATCGAGGTAGCTGCTGTCAGACTGACCATGAAATCCTGACTCATCAAAATTTATCGGTTTATTCCATCCATAATTTAAGTACACGGACTCAGGCCAGGCATAATGAAAGTTGATTATAGAAATATTTGGATCTATCTCTGTGAGTGCTGATTTACTATTCGTATAGTTTTGTGCAATCAGATGCTTATTTGGCAATCCACTTTGTGCCTCTACTATGGCTGCCGCCATTTCCCTCTGCCATGCCATGGTGTTTTCGTCCGCTGCGACTGCCCAGATCGTCCAATTATCTGCAATTTGTCCATGTCGAATGGTTTTATGGAGATACAGGTCCTTTCGGGGATTATCCACCCAGGGTTCATTACTTAATTCATAGAAAATATTCGGAAAACCATTAACCTCCTGGACTACTTTATCAATTAACTTCTTCTGATAGGATACCAGAGCCGGATTTGCGAGCGTATTGGTTTCACCCCTTGACAGTTCGCCGATTTCATTTACGATATTATTGGGATTAAAGGCATGTCGTTCCCATATTTCATCATTATATGTAGCACAAAAAAATGTCAGCTCTACAATGATATCCAGAGCCTCTGCCTTTGCAATAAAATTCTTTAGACGAGTAAAGTAATCTGGGTTCCATTCATCCAAATCCCATTTAAAATCTCCCGTATATCCCCCGGGAATTTCAGTGCGCTTCCAGGGTGTGATAAATCGACCCGGAGCCGGTCCCAATGTATTGGCGCTGATCCCGTGACTCTGATCTGCCTCTACATAGTTACCCATAAAGATCCGCGTATAATTCATGTCCTGTGCATGCATGGTCTCCAGATACTTATCATAGTCAAAATCCATATTTAAAACGGCTCCATAATGCTCTGCCGACGTAATCAATATGATTGGATCACCCTTATAGTTCAAATAATGAGGATTGTCCGAATCCAGTCTTAGTACCTGAGCATGCACATTAAAGACGGTAAGTACTAAAACAAAAACTGTCGTTATAAAAAGCATCCATGTTACTCTCATAGTAATGAATTTATAGTGTTCGAGGTCCTGGAGAAATTAAAAAGCCACGAGTCTTACATAATCTGATCCATCTGAGATCACTGTTTCCACACAAACTATTCATAAATTAATCAAAGACTGTCCTATACTGTCCTGGTCTGTACAAGTTTAAACATTTAAAGGGCTAACGTTCTTCTGGAACTTTTCGATTTTTAATACCCAGATGCTTCTCGATCTCCTGTTCCAGGTACCTTGCCCGGGATACTCCGCGCAATCCGGAAAGTATTTTCATATGTCTTTGGCCTTCTACTCCATTCACCACAATAAAAATGGAACTGATGCCTGAAGTAGTTGCCACATAAAGTTGATCGATTTCACCCACTGGAATTACGCGAGTCTTCATAAATTTTCGCGGTTTCCACACTATGCTAAGGTTTCTGGAATCTACATTGATGTGAATTTTATGTCTCCTTCGTAATGCAAGATTTATCATAGCAATGGCCAGGAGGCTCCAAGAGATAACCATTGGAGTGATATCAAATTTACCTGTAATGAAGGCAATCGTAAACATAAGTGTAAAGATTGGAATAAAAGCCACTGCCATAATCTCACCCACTAGTAAGGGTTGCTTTACGGATATCTCAAGCTCATCCTGGAACTTGAATATTTCAATACCTTCCGGTCGAATAACTTCCTGGTGAATGGAAGGTTTTTCTGCGAGGTCCTCGATGATAGGCTTTACGGAAAAGAGTCCATTGCAACTCGTACATTTCGCCACTTTTTGCTGAATGTTTATGTCCGCCACCGGAATCTCACTAAGGCACGAGGGACACCGAACCTGCCTCACAGGCACTTTGAAAAAATCATCATCGGGAAGAGTGACTTTCGTCTTCTTCTTATACTCGTACTGTTGCTTTTCATCCATTTCCTTAATCTAAAAGTAGGAAATACATGGTAATTCTGACCTGAGTAAGTAAAACAAAAAAAGGGCAGTACCGCGACGAACTGCCCATTTTTACCAAAACTTAAAAAGGATAACTATGATTGTATGAAACTCTATTGATTGATTCTTTAATCGTGTTTCTTAATTGTTACTTCACTATACTGTGTAGTGGAGGGTTCGAAATGTCCTCCATGTCATGACATTTTTTTCATCTTTTTTTGGAGACAACGAGCACTTGGGTATATAATACTGTATATCAGTGTGTTAAGAAGTTTCAATTTTCACAGAAAGAATTTGAAACTCTCTCCTAAAATGGAATGTTCCCTAGCACCAGGATTGGTATTGTCGTTTACGATCGCATAGACGAATGACCTAACTTATTGGATAACTAAATAATATATCATACCATCCGAGTCATCATACACCTATTGCAAAGTTATAAGCTTGCCATCCGTTTGACGGATTAGAGCCCTCATCTCGACCCTTTCACTTGCCTGCACAAAGTCTGCATCTATGTCCAGAACTTCCAAAGAACTCCTGACCTCCTCCGCCCGAGAGTGCTTCATTTGAATACCTTCTATGCTACCTACTTGCGGCAGATCTGTGGCCGGATGCTCTGTCTGGCCCCAGTCTATCAGGAAGGGTATTAAGCCATCATATCCCATCAACCAGGGATCTGTGAGCTTCCAGGAAAGTAATTTACCACTCCTTGTCTGTCTACTACCCTGCGAAACAACACCAAAAACAGGCGGTACTAGCGAAGCTCGACTTAGCACCGATTTAACAGCCCATGTTTGTAATTTGCTTTTCTGCTTTTCGGACAGACCGAAAGGCCAACTCTGAGCAGGACGAGACAACGATGGATCTATAGCAATTATCTCCAGATATGTCTCAGGACCCAGTCCGAGTAATGCATTATGTGTTCCAAAGTCTGGGTGATGACCCCCGGGAGAAGGAGCAACTCCAAAGAGATCTTCCATATGCTTCATACCCTGCTGTAAGTCACTTACTACATACACCAGGTGATCAATCTCTGACAATAGTTCACGCATATCATAAAATTATAAGGCAAAGCGGAGATCACCTAATCAACCTGGACTTTCCGACGATGAAGTTCGTCAGGCAGTAGAATATTAGGTAAGAAGGTGGATTTAATACCAGAAAAAACGGCATTCCACATGTAGTGAGGTAAAGATTTATGTTGATTTCGAGGAAAATAGATTGATCCTACAATATGGGTATCATCTGGCAAATTCTCGTTACGTGCTGTTACATGTTCCACTATTTCATCGAGAGGTTTTAAAAGAAATGATTCTTCACTTCTTCGATCTAACTCCATGTCCATGTCGCGGTAGAAAACTCTTAATTCTCCCTCTGCAAGATGATCATCCGCTGTGACACTGAAATACAAATCGTCTATAAATCCCTTATCAAAATGAATCTCCGCTGACCTTTCGAGAACTGGATTGATATTTTCCACTGGAAATTTAGAGAGATGACCCTGAAAAGAAAATGCCTTGGTCACCGAACTAGAGAGAGGAAAATGAGCACTTAAGTCAAAATCCGATTGATCTTGAAACCTCGAGTGCACCCGTACAACCATCATTTCATCTGTATCCGCACAAGAGTGCAGGTTTTCAATAGAACCCTTGAGGTCATTAAATGATATGGCAACCGGCCTCATTTCACCTTCAAATAGAAATTCTACGACAATATCACCGTTTCGTATTACGACTGAATCAATTTCAAGTTTTCTTTGAAAATTAGCCAGGGAATGATGCGGCAACGTTTTGATTACCTTTTGTCCGGCTGGCACATTCTGATCCTCGAAAAGTTCAAAGGAAAAGTCGTTGATCTCAACGATTCCACAATTAAAATTTCCTTCGAATATGCTCTTAAAGTCAACTTCCTTAAAGACAAGTTGTGGTAATGATAATGACAGCATAGATGTTCTGAAATCCAATTTACTCACAAAGCTCTTTCGATCATAATTGGGATAAACTCGAAATTCGGTAATTGCTAATTGGCCAGCTTCGCTTTCTCCTATCATTGAATCCAGGAAAATAGTATGTAATGAGTCGACGTCAGTGAAACGGATCTTGGTTGCTACAAAATCCCAAAACTCCATATCGAATGATGATCCGGGCTTGACCTCAAAGTCTTTAATAGAAGACCTGATATTTTCAACATGAATAGTCTGGCTTTTGTGAAAATCTGTTACTACTGACAATTCTACATCACTCACATTCAATTGATCTATTGATATACCTGGAATTCCTGAGTTTTCCGGCTGCCTTTCTTTATGCTTTTTAAACCTATCTCTGTCGACTGACAAAGCCACTCCTCCACAGTTCACTTCCCTGATATCTATTTTTCCTGCCGTAAATAAGTGCCAATAGCTCAATCCCTTTACTGAAAATCGGGATACAGTCCCTCTTACAGGAGCCTGCGAAGAAGTGCTATCATCAAGAGAATAATCATAGAATAATATATTTTTAACAGATATATTTCCAGCCAGGAGATTCACCTCAAGATCTTCCACAGATGTCGAATCTGCCAGCATATCCAATTGTTTATGAATTTGTCCCTTTACATTGTTTCGCAGGACTGTGCCAAGCCCAAATAG
>JAUILM010000633.1 GCA_030432855.1 Bacteroidia bacterium | reverse complement strand
CATCATGGCCCTAGACTCTCCCAGATAGGTGGCCGCTAGCTTAATATCGGCTACGGTCACACCACAAATTGTTGCCGCTTTCTTGAGAGAGGTGTCCATAATCTGCCGTCGATAATTCTCAAAAGCGTCTGTATGGTTTTTGATGAATTGCATATCCGCATTACCTGACTCCAGGATCCAGCGTGCGATGGCATGATACAGCACAGTGTCTGTACCGGGTATAATCTGCAGATGCAGGTCAGCAATAGCACAAGATGCTGTCTTCCTGGGATCCACTACGACAATCTTTGTATCGGGATATGAAGCTTTCCTGGCTTCAATACGCCGAAACAGGATGGGATGGCACCAGGCAGGATTTGCCCCGGCAATAAAAAAAGTGTCGGCCAATTCGATATCCTCATAGCTCACCGGTACGATATCTTCCCCAAAGGTTTTCACATACGCTGTGACAGCTGAACTCATGCAAAGTCTCGAGTTAGTATCGATATTGTTGGTCCCAATAAAGCCTTTGACCAGTTTGTTAATGAGGTAATATTCTTCCGTAAGACACTGACCGGACACGTAAAACCCTACACTGTCAGGACCATACCTTCTGATGATTGACCTAAAAACGGCTGCCGCTCTATCCATGGCCGTCGACCAATCTACCCGATGAAGAGGCTGATGCCTGCTCCCTCGCATCATGGGATACAGTAACCTGTCGGATCGATCCTGTACCGCATAGTGTATGTTACGGCCTTTGGAACATAACATTCCACGGTTGGATGGGTGGTCGGGGTCACCCTCCACTTTCAGTTGACCCCGCTTATCTTTGATGACCTTGATGCCACATCCAACCCCGCAGTATGAACAAGTAGATTTAAAGGTCTGATCCATCATATCCTGGCGTTGTAATTCTAAAAGTATCGCAGATCCTATTGTCCACCAATACAAGGTATCCATGGATTGTAAGACCCAATTCACTCACATTTCCCAAGTATTGATTCATATCTTGAAAGTTCTTGACTCTTGCCATGTCCTCAAAGAAAAGTCTGTATTCATGTTTCACGCTACAAGAGAAGGAACCTTGGAGTTTCAGATTGGATCATTCTTAGCCTTTCGGCTCAAGAACTCTCCTATGTTCTGAGGAATAACTCTCCGGAAAATTTGTGATATCCAAACAAGGGGTCAACTTCCGACAATCATCTCCATGATCCTTCATACTCCATGTGCTTTTACTTTTCCGATGAAAAAAGTGTTGGTTTGAATGTTAACATCACCCACGCCCAATTCTGGGTACTGGATTTGTCACCCCCTTTAATCAGTTGCATTGATTCAGTGGCGAACAGCTGAGAGTATCCAACATTTAAGGAAACTCCCGGGCTGATGCTTGTAGCAAACACCAGGTCTATTTCGGTACCGAGGGAAGAGCCCGCAGTCTCACCGCCGAGTTCCGATGGATTTTGGTAAATTTTGACTGGTGAAAGGAAGTGATGGGCATGTGCTATCAATGCAGAACCTTTAGGTAATTTCCACTTGGTCTTGATATATGGGTTAATGAGTCCGATGGTCCTGCCTCCCTGTGCACTGGGATTGCCCACATAGAAGTAATCCATAAATCCATAAAACTTGTGATTGGTGCCATACAAAGGTGTAAACGAATTATTTGTGCTGGCATCAGCTTCCATTGATGTGCCCGACACATAGTCCCCGCCGACAGTTAGCGAGACTTTCTGACTAATTGCTTTCGTCACAGATGCTGCCAACAGCAAGGCGTTTAATTTCTTGTCAGAGGGATCTTTTCCAAATTGATAATACCCCTCCAATTCAAGCTTCATCTTGCCGAGAGGTAAGTGAGCTATCCCACCGAATGTCTGAGAAAACCGGGTCTTGGGAGTCTCATCCTCGAGTGCCTGAACACCGTTATTAAAGAACAAAAGAGACAGACTGCCTTCGGAAAATTTCTTCTGATACCAGGCAAACTGCATCGTCTTGTAGTTACCAGGACGATCATAGAAAGTACCCAGAAGCTTAGCATACTCCGGGGTATTGCCATCTTGATTAAAGGCTCCTCCGAGATGGAAAGCCTGCGTAGAATCGGCGTACGTAAACAATATGGCATCATGACTGCGTGACTGCTGAGCCCAGGCAAGGTTTCCCAGAAAGCGAGCATTGTCATAGTCCAACTCCTGACGACCAATTTTCATTTTCCATCGACTCCCCAGTGCAAATTGGCCCCAGGCCTGGTGTATCGATGTAAAATATGGTGATGTGGCTACACCTGGCTTATAAATTTGACTTTCTGCTCCCCAGATTCTGACATCCTGAAATGAAACGTAAAAAGCGGTCTTATCACTTTGATAATCCATAGTCAAGCGAGTACGCTGCTCGGTAAAGAAAGCGGGCTTCTGGGTATCCTTGTCGATCAACTTCTTAAATCCATTGCGAAACTCTGATCGAGGCCTGACTTCAGCTCCCAGTTTGAATTGTGCAAATCCGGTGTTACTAAGTAGGCAAATACATATTGCCGTAATGATACATGGTAATTTGTAAACTCTCATAATTTGACATCATTTAAGTATTTATACTTATTTAATGCCAAATGTATAGGCAATAATCTACGTATACAAGCTAACAATGGAGAACACACTTAATATTACTAAGTAAATTTACTTAGTTTGTAGTATCCAACTACGGAGATTTCTCCTAAAAACTAAACCAGACCTGATTTCTGTGCCAGGTTAGCCAGTTCCATCAGATTCTTCACCTGCATCTTTTTCATAAGGTTAAACCGGTGAGCCTCAATGGTTCGCACACTTTTTTGGAGTTCCTCAGCTATCTCACGATTGCTCTTTCCAGAGACAGCAAGCTCCAGTACCTGCCGTTCTCTTTTTGTGAGTCCAAAATCATTTTCTGTAGAAGAGTCAGAGATTGATTTATCGACTGTATGTCCCCTGTTTTCCAGGTATTTCTTGACAAATACATCTGAAATATCTCCACTGAAATACTTCTCTCCCTGGTACACGGTGTGAATAGCTTTCAAGAATTCCTCTTTGCTGGTTCCCTTCAACAGGTATCCATCGGCACCAGCTTCCACGGACTTGAGCACATATTCTTCTGAATCGTGCATAGACAACACCAATGCTCGCGTCCCTCCGGCATATTCTCTCAGATGACCGACGGCCTCAATGCCGCCCATTCGAGGCATACGAATATCAATGATCAATAGATCCGGCTGATGTTCTTTCACCTTCTCGAGAGCCTCAATCCCGTCTGATGCTTCGTCTACGACCTGCAATGCATCATCATCTTCCAGGAGCGCTCTGATTCCATCGCGAACCAATTCATGATCATCTGCTAGTACAATACTGATCTTCTGGTCTAAGGCCATCGTTAGCGTTGATTTAGCCTTGAAAATAGCAATTATTTATGGCAGAGGCTGATCCGTAAGAATCTCAATTTCCTGAATCTTCTGTTTCTCAGAAATCCAGTATTTCCTGTGTCATAGGAAGGTTTATAGTGATGCGTGTACCTTCGCCAGGGGCAGAATGGATAAACAATCGTCCCTCAATAAAATCAATGCGATCTCTCATAAATGCCAGTCCCATACCGGAACCTTCATCCCTGCCAGACTGCTGATCAACAAGGAGGGGGTCAAAGCCTTTGCCATCGTCATCTACCACGATACTGAGCAGATCTTTGTTGTGTGAAAGACGTATGAGCACATGCTGTGAGTCGGCATACTTAATTGCGTTGTTCACTGCCTCCTGCGTGATTCGGTAGAGATTAGTTTCCACAATACTGTTGAAACGCCCTGCAAAATCCGTTTGATTTTTAAAGAGAATTTGCTTCCCCGTCAGTTTACTCAGCTGCTGAGCAAGTTTCATAAGGGATGGTGCAATCCCATGATCGGTAAGTTCGGGCGGAGTAAGATTGAAGGTAGCCATACGTACTCCCCGAATGAGATCAGTTGTCAATGATTTTAATTTTACCAGCTTATCTGATGCTTTTTCAGGCTGATCAAGATTGACAGATTCGAGGTTAAACTTC